>DRNB01000273.1 GCA_011375045.1 Aquifex aeolicus | reverse complement strand
TCCCCCACACCTGTCATAGATGAGGAAACCGAGAGGAGGATCAGGGAGGAGATCATCGAGCGAACCCTCGCGGGTCTGAGGGAGGAAGGGATCTTCTTCAGGGGCTTCCTCTACGCCGGTCTCATGGTAACGGAGGAGGGACCAAAGGTCCTGGAGTTCAACGTCCGCCTGGGGGATCCGGAAGCTCAGCCGATCCTCATGAGGGTGAAGGGGGACTTTCTGAAGACGCTCTTGGAGTTCTACGAAGGGGGTGAGGTCTCCTTAGAGGAGGACGAGCGCTGGGCTATCGACGTCGTCATAGCCTCCGAGGGCTACCCCACGAACCCCCGGAAGGGAGCGGTGATAGAGGGGCTGGAGCGCCTCGAGGGGATGGAGGACGTGGTCGTGTTTCACGCCGGCACGGACCTCAGGGACGGCAGGGTGATCACCAGCGGGGGCAGGGTGCTGAACGTCTGCGCTTACGGAAACACCCTCAGGGAGGCAAAGGAGAGAGCTTACAGAGCTGTATCCGAGGTTCACTTCGAAGGCATGCACTACAGGAGGGACATAGGGGACAGAGCCTTCAGGTTCCTTGGTTGAGGATCCTCCTTTCGTATATCTTGAAGAGGGCGAAGAGGGTCGTGAATATAATGGGTCCGAGGAACAGACCTATAAAGCCAAACTTGAGCAGTCCGCCGATGGTTGCGAAGAACAGGACAACGTAGGGTATCTTTATCCCCTTCTTTATTATCAGGGGCCTGACGAAGTTGTCCATGGTGGAGATGAGGAGGAGCCCCCACGCTCCGAGGAAGGCAGCCTGCCAGAGTCCTATGCTGAAGAAGCTGAAAACGGCAAGGGGAAACCACACCGCGGACGCCCCGAAGGGGGGTATAAAGGCGGCAAAGAAGGTCAGCACGCTCCAGAGGAGGGCGTACTCTATCCCCACCACGGAGTAGCCTATGAAGCCCAGAAGCGCCTGTATAAGAGCGGTCCCTATGGATCCGTAAACGACGGCTAAGACTGTTCTGTATATGGTTCCGAGAACGCTCTCGAGATCCTCCTGATCCATAGGTATAAGCCTTTCAAAGCGTTTGAGCACCTGTCTTCCGTCCCTCAGGATGAAGAAGAAGGTGAGGAGAAAGACGAAAACGTAAAAAACGTTCCTCCCCGCAAGGAAGGCGACCTGCCCCACCTTATCCCCGAAGAACTTCAGTATCCTGTTCAGGGATTCAGCCATCAGCCTTCTGAACTCCTCCCTCTGCAGGAACTCGAATACTGGAGCGAGCCTGTCCATATACTCCTGAACGAGGGGTAGCGCCTTGAGATTCTCCACAATCTCCCTGTAGCTGTTCTTCTGAAGAAAGGTAAGGAGCCCCTGAGTGGCTTCAACGAGCTGCTGAAGCACCATGATACTGACCAGGCTAAAGGGAACTATCAGGAAGAGGAAGACGATAAAGGTCATCAGGAGCGCCGACAGGGTATCGTTTCCCACAACCCTGTTGAGCCGCACATAGGCAGGGTAGAGAACAATACCCATTACTATGGACCAGAGGATAGGAACCATGAAGGGCATGAGCATCGTCAGGGCAGCCAGTATAAAGAAAACGACGAGAATCAGGAAAAAGAAGAAGTAAATACGTTCTCTATCCATTTTCTAATACAGTATATTAGAAGGTAACGTCCGGGTAACCGAGGGTAGCTATATTGAGAACTGCTATGAAAGCGCTTCTCGCTTCCTCGCTGCTCCTTGCCGGAGTCGTGTTAGCAGGCACGGAGTCAGAGATAATTCGTCTTATAGAGGAGGTTAAGCGTGCTCATCCGGAGGAGAGGTACAAGGTGATGAACGAACTGAAGCTCCGTCTCAGGGAGCTGAACAGAAGAGAGAGAGAGGAGATGATAAGAAAGATCTATGAGGAACTCAAAGGCGAGAGAGCGGAGCACCACGAACGGGAAGAGCACTACGAGCGGGAGGAACACCACGAGCACAGGGAAGAGATAGAGGAAGACCATGAGGAAAGGTATGAAAGATACGAGGAGAAACACAGGTTCAGACACGAGGAAAGGGAGATAGAAAAGGGTGAGGACAGATCAGGCTACATGGACGACGACGCTTACGAGGAGTATCATCACGACGACGATTGAAGAGCTGTAGAACGGATGCTGGGAAGGATAATTCTGACAGGGGTACTTCTGATAACGGGGCTTTCTTTTGCCTTTAAGGACTCGGATCTCGACGGCGTTGAGGACAGCGTGGACCGGTGTCCCAACACCCCTATTCTCGAGCTTGTGGACAAATTCGGGTGTCCTCTCAGGAAGGAGAAACTCTACCTCCGCTTCGGCGGAGGTTTCCTCAAGGACGGTGGGGAGGAAAGGACTTACGGACTCGCCTCCTTTGCTTACTCTCTGGAGGGCTTCTACCTTTCCTTCACCCTCAGATACTACACCTACAGCAGACTGCACGGAAAGGGTATGGGGGACAGCACCCTTTTCCTTGGCTACTCCGGATACGTGGGAAGGCTTTATCTGCTTCCAGGTCTCAGGGTGAAGATACCCACGGGGGACAGGGAGTTCTCCACGGGAGAGTTCGATTACACCCCCTCCCTTGTCCTCGACTACCTGCTGGACGGTTTCGACGTCTTCCTCTTTGGCTCCTACACCTTCCGGGGCGAGGAGAGGCTCAGGAACACCCTCACGCTCTCGGGGGGAGCCGGAGCCGAGCTG
>DRNB01000272.1 GCA_011375045.1 Aquifex aeolicus | reverse complement strand
TCTCCAACAGGGAGATATTTCAGGAGGGGTGCAGGGGTCTGACCTGCGTGTGGGAGGTTATAGGCGAGATAGCGGTCCTGCTCTCCTCCGGCGTCGAGAGGGGTGAGCTGAGGGATCAGGACTTTTACTCCGCTCTGGTAACGGTTATGGGTCCCATGGGAGGCATAGTCTTCCTTCATGCGGAGAACCTCCTGAACAAGCCCCTCCCGGAATACGTGGACGACGTTTCCGAGAACATCTGGAACGCCCTCAGAGCCCACAAACCCAAGGAGGTAAGCGATGGTGGTGTCGGAGAAGCTCAGACAGGAGGGTCTCCTTAAATATACGGATAGCCTGCCCTTTCCAGCCCTCGTGCTGGATTCCGAGTTCAACGTCATCTTCGTGAACCGGAAAGGTATGGAAACCTTCGAAAAAGCCCAGAGCGGCGGAAAATGCTACGAACTCACCCACGGCATAGACAGACCCTGCTGGGAGGTGTTCGGGGAGAGCGTCTGCCCCCTCAAAAAGCTCATGGAGCGGAAGGATCCCTACGCCTATCACGAGCACTCCGGCGGGGAGTTTCACCTCCTTGTGGCGAGCAGGATCGACGAGGACCTTTACCTGGAGTTCTTCCTCGACAGCTACATCAGCGACATAATCCGCCAGCTCCGGTTCCTTGCGGACATAGACAGCCTCACGGGGTTTTACAACAGACGCAAGATCGAGGAGATCCTGAGGAACGAGATAGAGAGAGCGCGGCGCTACGGCGACCCCCTCTCCGTGATATTCGTGGACATCGATAACTTCAAGCAGATAAACGACACCTACGGACACAGGAAGGGAGACGAAGTTCTCAGGAAGGTCGCGGATCTGATAAGGAGGGAGTTAAGAAAAACCGACTTCGTCGGTAGATTCGGAGGGGAGGAGTTCGTGATCATCCTCCCGGAAACCGAGCCGGAGAGAGCTGTCCGGGTCGCGGAGAGGATAAGGGAGAGGATAGAGAGGGAGGACTTCGGCGTAGGGGAGGTTACCATAAGCGCCGGCGTTACGGGACTGAAAGGGGAGGACGACTACGGCTCCCTCTTCGTGAGGATGGACAGAGCCATGTATCTCGCCAAGAGGAAGGGTAAGAACAGGGTCGAAACCCTCTGATAAGGTTCTCTTATATCCCCTCTAAGGGATCCTTCTTGACAGGGAAAAGCTGAGAAAGATCATATGAATGTCTGTTCATAAAAGGAGGAAGGGGATGGAAACCTTCTGGGAGGCTTTCAAACGCCACGGCGTAAGCCGCAGGGACTTCCTCAAGTTCGCAGCAACGCTCACGGGGATAATGGGTCTCGCCCCCTCGGCGGTTCCCTCGGTTGTCAGAGCCCTTGAGACAAAACCCAGAATACCCGTCATCTGGATCCACGGTCTCGAGTGCACCTGCTGCACGGAGTCCTTCATCAGATCCGCCACCCCCCTTGCCGGCGACGTTGTTCTCACGATGATATCCCTCGAATACGACGATACCCTCTCCGCCGCCGCCGGAGAGGCGCTGGAGGAGCACAGAAGGAAGGTAATGGAGGAATACAGGGACAACTACATACTGGCGGTGGAGGGTAACCCGCCCCTCGGCGAGGAGGGTGTGTTCTGCACAGTTGCAGGCAGACCCTTTGTGGAACACCTCAGGGAATCCGCGGAGCACGCAAAGGCTGTGATCGCGTGGGGAACGTGCGCCTCGTGGGGTTGCGTTCAGGCTGCCAAGCCGAACCCGACAACAGCCGTATCCATAGACAAAGTCGTTACCCACAGACCCGTCATCAAGATACCCGGCTGTCCCCCCATAGCGGAGGTGATGACAGGCGTCATAGCCTACATGGTGCTCTACGACAGGATACCCCCTCTGGACGCTCAGAGAAGACCCAAGATGTTTTACGGCAACAGGATCCACGACACCTGCTACAGAAGAGCCTTCTTCAACGCAGGTCAGTTCGTGGAGCGCTTCGACGACGACCCCGCCAGAAAGGGGTGGTGTCTCTACAAGGTGGGATGCAGGGGTCCCACAACCTACAATCAGTGTGGCAGTATGAGGTGGTATAACGGACTCTCCTACCCCATCCAGTCGGGTCATGGGTGCATAGGTTGCTCCGAAAAGGACTTCTGGGACAACGGTCCCTTTTACAGGAGGCTGACCGGCATACCGCTTCCCGAGCAGGAGACCAGCGCCGACAGGGTGGGAGCGATAGCCGCCGCAGCCGCGGTGGGGGGAGCCCTGGTGCACGGCGTGGCGTCGAGGATCAGGAACTCGCGGAGGGAGAGATGAAAAGGGTGGTGATAGATCCGGTTACGAGGATAGAGGGACATCTGAGGTTAGAGGTGATAGTGGACGAGGAAAGCGGAAGGGTAAAGGACGCCCTCTCCTCAGGCACCATGTGGAGAGGTATAGAGCTGATCCTTCAGGGAAGGGATCCCCGGGACGCCTGGGCTTTCACCCAGAGGATATGCGGGGTCTGCACCTCCATCCACGCCCTCGCCTCCGTGAGGTGTGTGGAGGACGCCCTCGGCATACAGATTCCGAAGAACGCCAACTACATAAGGAACATAATGTACGGAACCCTTCAGGCTCACGACCACACGGTCCACTTCTACCACCTTCACGCCCTGGACTGGGTCTCCCCCCTGAACGCCCTCAAGGCTGATCCCAAAAGCACCGCGGAGCTTCAGAACAGACTGTTGGAAAAGTACGGGAGCGTGGCGGAGCTCATGCCCGACTTCTTGGGAAGGAGAGCGTATCCCAGAAAGTTCCCCAAGGCTACCCCCGGCTACTACAGAGCCTTTCAGGAGAAGGTGAAGAAGCTGGTGGAGAGCGGACAGCTTGGTATCTTCGCCGCCCACTGGTGGGACCACCCCGATTACGATCTCCTCCCGCCGGAGGTTCACCTGATGGCGGTCGCCCACTACCTCAACATGCTGGACGTTCAGAGGGAGATGTTCATACCGCAGGTGGTCTTTGGAGGGAAGAACCCCCACCCCCACTACATAGTGGGGGGTATGATGTGCTCCATATCCATGGACGATATGAACGCTCCCCTGAACGCGGAGCGTCTCGCTGTGGTCGAGGACGCGATCTACACGCAGGCGGAGGCCGTCAACCTCTTCTA
>DRNB01000271.1 GCA_011375045.1 Aquifex aeolicus | reverse complement strand
TGATGAAGGCTGTCGACAAGTACGATTACAGAAAGGGCTACAAGTTCTCCACCTACGCGACCTGGTGGATAAGACAGGCCATTACCAGAGCCATAGCGGATCAGGCGCGGACGATAAGGATCCCCGTCCACATGATAGAAACGATCAACAGGATCATCAAGGCGTCCAAGAAGCTCTTTCAGGAGCTGGGAAGGGAACCCACCCCCGAGGAGATAGCCAAGCATTTAGGCATGTCCGCGGACAAGGTGAGGAAGGTTCTGAGGTCCGCTCAGGAACCCATCTCCCTCGAAACACCCATAGGGGACGACGAGGACACCTTCCTGAAGGACTTTATAGAGGACAAGTCCATCCCCAATCCGGAGGAGTACGTCTCCCGCAAGCTTCTGAGGGAGCAGCTGGAGAGGGTTCTGGAAACGCTGTCCGATAAGGAGAGGGAGATCCTCAGGTACCGCTACGGTCTTGTCGACGGCACCGAATACACCCTCGAGCAGGTGGGCAAGATGTTCAACGTAACCAGAGAGCGCATCCGTCAGATAGAATCCAAAGCCATAAGGAAGCTCAGACACCCCTCGAGAGCCAAGTATCTGAAGGACTTCGAGCTGTGAGGCGGGGGTAAAATATTCTCCCCATGTATCTGATGGAAAACTACGCTCGCCTCCCCGTGAGTTTTGTGAGGGGAGAGGGGGTTTACCTCTACGACGGGGAGGGCAGGAGGTATCTCGACTTTATCTCCGGCATAGGCGTGGTTTCCTTGGGGCACAGCCATCCGGATCTGGTGGAGGTTATCCGCCGGCAGGCGGGGGAGATCCTGCACGTTTCCAACCTCTTCGTCAACCCCTGGCAGGAGGAGCTGGCCGGAAAGCTGGTGGAGGAGTTCGGGGAACCCGCAAGGGTTTTCTTCTGCAACTCGGGCACCGAAGCCAACGAGGCGGCTCTCAAGCTCGTGAGGAAGTACTGGAGGGACAGGGGGGAGAACAGATACAGGGTTTTAGCCTTCAGGAGGGGCTTTCACGGCAGAACCTACGGGAGCCTGTCGGCTACCGGTCAGGAGAGGTTCTGGGAGGGTTTCGAACCCCTGCTGGAGGGCTTCGACTTTGCGGACCTCAACGACATGGACTCTGTGAGGAGGGCTGTGGGGGAGGAAACGGGAGCAATCCTTCTGGAGATCATTCAGGGTGAGGGGGGCGTAAACGAGTGTTCGGAGGAGTTCCTGAGGGAGCTGTCCGCTCTGTGCAGGGAGCTGAACCTCCTTTTAGTGGTGGACGAGGTTCAGACGGGGGTGGGGAGAACCGGTCTCTTCTTCTGCTACCAGCACTACGGGATTAAGCCTGACGTGGTTACCCTTGCGAAGGGACTGGGCGGGGGGATCCCCATAGGAGCCGTGATAGCGAGGGAGGAGGTGGCGGGCGCCTTCGCGCCGGGAACCCACGGGTCCACGTTCGGGGGGAACGCTCTCGCCTGCGCAGCGGCGAGCCTTGTGGTGGACAGGGTGAGGGAGCTTCTATCCCACGTGCGCGAGGTGGGAAGCTACATGAAGGAGAAGCTCAGGGAGCTGAACGTGGGAGAGGTAAGGGGAAGAGGTCTTATGCTGGGCATCGACACAGGGAGGGAGTGCAGGGATGCGGTTCTGAAGGCTCTGGAAAAGGGTCTCCTTGTAAACTGCACCGCCGGAAGCGTCCTCAGGTTCCTGCCCCCCCTCGTGGTTCGGAAGGAACACGTGGACGAGGCTATCCGTATCCTCGAAGAGATCATCTGAGGAGAACCACCCTGTTCTTGCCCCTTCTCTTCGCCTCATACATGGCTGCGTCCGCCCTCTTGATGGTCTCTATCAGGGATTCCTTGAAGGGAGCTATTCCGATGCTAACGGTAACCCTCAGCTCAGGGTGCTTTTCGAAGCGCAGGGACTCGACCGCCCTCCTTATCCTCTGGGCTATCTCCAGGGCGCTCCGCTCCTTTATGCGGTGCAGGATAACCACTATCTCCTCCCCGCCGAACCTTATAACGTTATCGTAGGTTCTGACCGACTTCAGTATGGTGTCCGCTATGCTCTTGAGCACCCTGTCGCCTACAAGGTGCCCGAAGGTGTCGTTTATCCTCTTGAAGTCGTCTATGTCTATCATGAGGACGTAGAGACCTCTGGTCTTCTGGACGGAGAGGCGGGAGCCTATGTAGTCGAGGAACCTTCGGTTTTCGAGACCCGTGAGGGGATCTATGAAGGCGAACTTGGGCAGCCCCCTGAGTATGTCCGTTCCGGTAACGATGCCCGTAAGGTGTCCCTCCGCGTTGACCACCGGCAGGTGCTCTATGCTCTTTTCCTCGAAGATCCTGACAGCCTCTATTATGGGCTCCTCCTCGCCTATGGTGATCAGACTGTCCTTTCTGAGGAGGGTTATAAGCTCTCCCACCGTGCTGTCGAGCATACCGTGGTATATAGCCGAGATGATGTCCCTGTGGGTCAGGATGTTGACGGGTTTTCGGGTGGATCGGTCGACTACGACTACGCTGCTGATGTCGTGGGATTCCATAACGGATATAGCCTCCCTGACCGTACTATCCATCCCGCAGGTAACGGGGTCGCGCACCATGAAATCCTTAACGGTAGGTGAAACGGTCAATCCAGTATTCCCCCAAGAGCCTCCAGAAGCTCCTCCATCTCCCGGCGCGTCCTCTTCTCGGTAACGGCTATCAGCAGAACGTCCCTCAGGGAGGGATAGAATCTGTCCAGAGGCACACCGAGCATGAACCCCTTCTCGAGGAGGCTACGCCATATTTGTCCGGCGCTCCTGTGGCGGAGGGGAAACTCCCACAGGTGGTTTCCCTCGAACACCTCCTCGAAACCGAGCTCCCCGAGCTTTCCCTTCAGGTAGAGCGCCTTCGACAGGCTCTGGAGGGCTACTTCCCTCAACCCCTTTTTCCCCAGGAGGCAGAGGTATATGAGGTTCGCCAGGGCGAGGAGGTTCTGGTTTGTGCATATATTGGAGGTAGCCCGCTCCCTTCTTATGTGCTGCTCCCTTGTCTGAAGCACGAGGGTGAAGGCTCTTGCTCCGTTCGCATCCCGGGCAAGACCCACGAGACGCCCC
>DRNB01000270.1 GCA_011375045.1 Aquifex aeolicus | reverse complement strand
TCTTCTTTTCCTCAGGGGTTACCTCCGCTATGAACTCCTCGAAACCAAGCTCCCGGGCTACGGATCGGGTTGCCTCTTTCCTGTCGCCGGAGAGGAGCACAGGCGTTAACCCCAGGTTCTTGATCGCGTCGATTACCGATCTGGCTTCCTCCCGGATGGTATCCCTGAGATGAAATACCGCCAGCACCTCCCTTCCTTTTCTGAGGGCTATGGACTTTGTTACTCCGTTCTTTGCCGGGACACCTTCGCCGGCGTCCCCTATGAAAAACTCACCGCACCGGATACCTTTGCCGGCAACCTCACTGCACTCGGGCAGCTGTACTTCCTTAGCTCCCCTGCCTCTGGCGAAGTCCCTTATGGCTTTTGCTATGGGGTGGTTGGAGCGTGATTCGAGGGAAAAGGCTATGTCCAGCGCCTCCCTGCTTCTGATTTCCCAGTCGACAACCTGAAACCTGCCTTCCGTGAGCGTTCCTGTTTTATCAAAGACGATGAGATCTATCTTAGGGAAAACCTCTAAGGCGGAGGGTTTCTTGATCAGAACGCCTGCTTTCAGAGCTTTGGATATCCCCACCACAACGGCGAGGGGGGTTGCTATACCAAGGGCACAGGGACAGGATACAACGAGCACAGCAAGGGAGAACTGAACAGCCTTCTGGAGATCCCCCGTTGTTTTAAACCACAGGAAGAAGGTCAGCAGGGATATAAGCACCACAGCCTGAACAAAGTAGTGGGAGACCGTATCTGCGAGACGCTGAATGCGTGGTTTTTCGGCAAGCGCTCTGTCTATCATCCTTCCTATCTTGGACAGGTAGGACCCCTCGTAGCTCGAGGTTACCCGGATCTTCAGATACCCCTCTTCTACCACAGAACCGCTGATAACCCTGTCGCCAGCCTTTTTAGGGACAGGTTCCGGCTCTCCTGTGAGAACCGCCTCGGAAACGTAAGCTCTCCCCTCCAAGACAACACCGTCGAGGAGTATCATATCCCCCGTTCTGCAGAGGATAACCTCCCCCTTGGAAACTTCTCTTACGTTCCTTTTCTCCTCCCGTCCCTCTCTCAGGACAGTAACCTCCGAATGCTGACTTGACAGAAGCTCCTTCAAGAGCCGCAAGGCTCTTCTCTTGGTTTTCTCCTCTATGAACCTTCCCCCCCGCACAAAGGTTATGAGGAAGGCGTTTGTTTCGAAAAAGGGATCCCCCGGAAGCAAACCTGCAAGAACAAGGGTGCTGTAAAGATACGCTCCCGTGGTTCCCAAGGCTACGAGGACGTCCATACCCGCAACCCTGTTTCTCAGGGTGTTGTAGGCGCCGGTGTAGAACTTCCACCCCCCAAAAAGCTGAACCGCTGTCGAAAGTAGAAACTGGATCAGAATACCCTGAGGCACTTCGTAGAACATGAGGGAGAGGATCAGAACTGAGGACAGAGCTGAGAAGAGAAGCACGTAGGTTTCCTTTCTGTCTGTATCCTCTTCGATGACCCGGTAGCCGAGATCCTCTATGAGACGGACTATCTCCTCCTCACCAAGCTTGTTTTCATCGAATTCAACCTTTACCCTCCCGAGCTCGAAGGAAACCTCCACCTCTCTGACACCCTCCCTCTTTCTGAGGGCTATCTCTATGGTGCGGGCGCAGTTAACGCAGGTCATTCCTTCGACTCTGAGGGTGGTTCTCATAGGTTTAAGGTTATACTGGATGTCCGGTAGATACAAGGGATATAATTTCAACCCATGGAAAGCGTATCCACCACCATTCTGGCGGTTCGCAGAAACGACGAGGTTGTAGTTGGTGGGGACGGGCAGGTTACCGTAGGCTCCACCGTTATAAAACACACAGCACGGAAGATAAGGCGTCTCTACAAGGATCAGGTAATAGTAGGTTTTGCCGGGAGCGCCGCTGACGGACTGGCTCTGATGGAGCGTCTTGAAAAAAAGCTGGAGGAGTTCAGGGGAAATCTTCTGAGGGCGGCTGTCGAACTTGCCAAGGACTGGCGTATGGACAAATACCTGCGGCGTCTGGAAGCTCTTTTGCTTGCTGTCGACAGGAAACACATGCTTCTGCTTTCGGGAAACGGAGACATAATAGAGCCGGACGAACCGGTGTTAGCCATAGGTTCAGGTGGTGATGTGGCAAGGGCGTCAGCTCTCGCTCTCTACAGAAACACAGAGCTCAACGCTGAGGAGATAGTCAGAAAATCTCTTCAGATCGCCAGCGAAATCTGTATATACACCAACGCGACCTTTACGGTAGAGAAGTTATGAAGAATCCTTATAGGTACTTAATAACCTATTGCCCTGGCAAGGTTTCCGAATGCCCTGACGGGTTTCAATCCCTTATAGGCACTTAATAAACCGAACAGGAAGTTTACTGGGACACCGGACGGATGCGTAGTTTCAATCCCTTATAGGCACTTAATAAACGCGAAGACCCATATAGGGCGGAAAGGCACATATACGGATTTCAATCCCTTATAGGCACTTAATAAACCTGCCTCTGTGTTCCCTATTCAGTTGCCAAGGAACCGGTAGTCCCGTAGGACTACAGGGAAATTTTACATCCCTTCCTCGGATTCGTCAAATTGAATTGAGTCTGTTTAAAAAACTTGAAGCATTGGGGGAGGAGGGGTAGAAGATAAAGGTATGAGGATAAAGAACAACAAGAGGCTGATAAAACTCATTCTGAAGAAAAGCAGGGAAATATGCAAAAGCCTGAAGAAGAGGAAGAAGCGAAAAAGAGGAAGACCTCC
>DRNB01000269.1 GCA_011375045.1 Aquifex aeolicus | reverse complement strand
GTGGTTATTATCCCCCTGATAACTCCTCTCTCCCTTATCTTCTTGACGAGCGCCCTTGTGTCTATGCCCTGTATGCCCACCACACCGTTTTCCCTCAGGTAGGAATCCAGATTCTTGTTCCCCCGCCAGCTGGAGTAGTGATCGAAGGCTTCCCTGACCACAAAGCCGTTCACCTGAACGTTTCCGGACTCCGTGTCCTCCGGATTAACCCCGTAGTTACCTATCTGGGTGTAGGTCATGACGACTATCTGCCCCCTGTAGGAGGGATCGGTGAGGATCTCCTGATAGCCGGTCATGGAGGTGTTGAAAACCAGCTCCCCTTCCGTTTCCCCCTCCGCTCCGAGACTGTAGCCGTAAAAATAGGTTCCATCCTCAAGGACCAGGAGCGCCTTTCTTCTTTTCATTTCCCCTCTTCTTTTTCTTCTTCGGCTTCTCTATCAGCTTACGTAGATCGGGAGGCAGATTCTTGGGATCGGGGTTGTATATCCAGGGCTCGAAGGGCACAAAGGTGTAAGCGGGGGCGAGATCGTTCCTTATGGGTCCGAAGGCTTTGATGTAGTTGGGTGTGGGGTTCTCTATGGTGAGCTGGGGATCCGTCAGGGAGAAGGCTTTTGCACCCACCGCCTCGTTCATGGAGGAGAAGACCTTTATGTCAAGCTGTCCAGCCAGACCGTAAAACTTGAAATCAGCCTTGGCGGGGTGGCAGACAGCACAGAACTTACCCACCTGAGTGCCTTTCTTGGTGTCCACCCTGAGGTACTTCCAGAAGGGGTTGGAGGGATGGGGATCGTGGCAGGAAACGCACTGAAGCTCGCCGTCCCTGAGGAGCTGTTCGGGAACCTTGGCTATCTTTGGGTTAGGTTTTACGTTTACCGGATGGGTCATGTGGAGGAATATGGGTCTTATGTTTGCACCGCCGAACTGGCTCAGGTTGTGGCAGCCCAGACAGAGGGCGGAGATACCGTTTATGGCTTCACCAGTGCGCGGGTTAGGGTAGACCTCGTTGTTCACCTTGAAGAGCTTGGGAGCCTTCGCGTAGTGGGGATCGTGGCAGCCGAGGCAGTCGAGCCCTTCGTGGGGACCGTAGGAGAAACCTGCCGCTGAGAGCACACAGAAAACCACCGCCGCTATCAGCACCTTCATATCAGAACCCTCTCCCATTTTTTTCTTCGGGGAACTATGATACCAGCAGGGGGTTATCTTTGCAAGTTTTAGGAGGAGTCGAAGATCTCAACCTCAATCCTTCAGTCCTTGAAGGGTTTCAGATACCTCCTCACCTCCTGCTTGAGCTGGGAGGGAAGACCCAGCTTCCTGAGCTGTTCCTCGTCCGCCTCCAGGAGATCGTAGAGGCTTTCGAAGTTCCTGTATATTATCCGTCTGCGAACATCGCCGACACCTCTGACCTTGGAGAGAACGTCCTCCATTACACTCTTAGCCCTCAGCTTTCTGCTGTAGGAGAGGGCGAACCGGTGGGCTTCGTCCCTCACGAGACCAAAGATCCTGCAAAGGAGAGGCTCCTCCCTCAGCTTCACTTCTCTTCCCTCCTCCGTGAGTAGGATCTCCTCACCTTTGGCGAGAGCCATCACCTTCAGCTTCAAGCCGAAGCGATCCCGCACCTCCACACCGACGTTGAGCTGTCCCGGTCCCCCGTCCAGGAGCCACAGGTCCGGCACAGGCTCCTCTCCGCTCCTCAGACGCTTCGCCCGGCGGGACAGGATCTCCCTCAGGGAGGCGTAGTCGTCTCCCGAATCGCTCTGTCTTATCCTGTATTTTCTGTAGCGCTTTTTGTTCATCCTGCCCCTCTCCCAGACAACACAGCTACCCACCGTTCCCTCCCCCTGAAAGTGGGAGACGTCGAAGCCCTCTATGATCTCCGGGACTCCGATCCCGAGCTTCTTCTCGAACTCCTCCGGAGCGAGGCTAAGGTTCAGCTCCTCCCCTAAGTTCTCCCGGGCGAGATCCTCGAGCTTGGAGGGGATCTTCCTCAGGAACTTCAC
>DRNB01000268.1 GCA_011375045.1 Aquifex aeolicus | reverse complement strand
CCCTCCCCTTCGAGAGCCAGATCGAGGGGGTTACCCGTTTCCCTCAGCGGTCCCTGCTCCACAAGCGTAACGACCGCCTCCACGAGGGGGTAAACGAAGTTGTTGGTGGGGTTGGAGGGGGATGTGTCGGGGATCTGAACCCCTCCATCGGTGTACCAGGTGGCACTCAGAAGCAGATCCCTCTTGAAGGAGGGGGTGTTGACGTTGGAAAGGTTGTGGGTTACAACCCCCAGCTTCCTTTCCTGAAGGAGCATCCCGCTCGCGAGGATGTAAAGGGGCTGGTAATCCAGAGCCATAACGAAACCTCCCTTAGAGGGATATATCGACCCTTTGCCCCATTCTCATTAGCTCTTCCATCTTGGCGACAGCGTCGCCGAACCCGAGCACGTAGCCCCCGAAGCCCTTGGCGAAACGCTCCGCGTCCTCCTTCTCTGCAAAGACAAAGGCGGGAGGTTTGCAGCAGGGGGTAGTAACCCCACCCACCACGTAGGTGCTGGCAAAGGCGTTGACGGGGTTGCAGGTTATAAAGTCTCTGGTGATCGCCATCTCCACACTTTCCCTGTTTATGTTTTTGTAGGCTATCAGCCCGCAGTGAGCACAGCAGGTATGAACCTTCTTCCCTCCCCTCAGCATGTATATGAAGGCGAGGCGCAGGTCTATCTCCTTACCGCAGACGGCGCAGACGTTCTCCCTGAGCTCCTCCTCCCTCCTGAGCTCCACGTTGCCGTGCCTGCGGACTATCTTCCCCTCCTCCTCGAGCTCCCTCAGATCCCTGTAAATGGTCATCAGCGATACGTTGAAGTACCTTGCGAGCTCCTTGGCGGTGGAGTAGCCCTCCTCTATGAGCCTCAGGATCTCCTCCTTCCTGTTCATAACACTTAACAAATATAAAATAAAATACCCTCTCCTAAACTATAAACCGGAGTTATCCGATTATTAGTAAAAAGTAATGGTCAGGGTATTAAGATATGTTAATAATCTAAATTAAGAACGGGCTGGAGGTGCTTATCATGGCGAGCGTTACCGCGGACAAAACGCTGGACACTTCGGGACTCAACTGCCCCCTGCCGGTGCTGAAAACAAAGAAGGCTCTCGAGGAGCTTCAGGCAGGACAGGTTCTTGAGGTTATCTCCACGGATCCCGGATCCAAGGCGGATATCCCCGCCTTCTGTCAGAGAACAGGTCATGAGCTCGTGGAAACGGTGGAGGAAGGAGGAAAGTACATCTTCTACATCAGGAAGAAGGGTTAAAGGAGAGGGATCCGATGGCAGGAGAGAGACTGGCGATAATAGCTTCGAAGGGAACCCTTGACTGGGCTTATCCCCCCCTTATCCTTGCGTCTACGGCAGCTTCCTTAGGTGTGGAGTCCGCTATATTCTTTACCTTTTACGGACTGAACATAATCCATAAGGAAAAGATCAAACACCTGAAGGTTGCACCGGTTGGCAACCCCGGTATGCCCATGGTCTTTCCCCCCTCCGTAAAGAAGACCCCCTTAGCGGGTCAGGTGGCGGGGCTCATGGAGTCCTTATTTCCGGGACCACCCCAGATCATGGGTGTAATTCCGGGCATGACGGATTTCATGACAGCCATGATGAAGAAGATGATGAAGGACAACGGGGTGGCGAGTGTGGAGGAGCTGGTGGAGCTGTGTAAGGAGGCGGAGGTCAAGCTGATCCCCTGTCAGATGACCATGGAGCTCTTCGGTTACAGATACGAGGATCTCATAGAGGGGCTCGAACCTCCGGGCGGGGCGGCTACCTTCATAAACTACGCCCTCGAGGCTGACAAGCCCATGATCCTCTTTGTTTGAAAAATGCAGGAGGAGTAGCTATGGCGGGACAGGAGTACGAAAAGCTG
>DRNB01000267.1 GCA_011375045.1 Aquifex aeolicus | reverse complement strand
TCACCAACGCTGACCGTTGTCCTGAAACCCTCCGGATACATCTCCCTGTCCGTGGGGGCGAAGACCACGTCCACCCCCAGCTCCTCACATATGGACATGTCCCTCTCCAGATCTCTGGGGTATCTCTCGTAATCCTCCTCCGGACCGAACTGGGTGGGGTTCACGTATATGCTGACCACCGTGAGGTCGTTCTGAAGGAGGGATCTCTTTATAAGCTCCTCGTGTCCCCTGTGCAGGAAACCCATGGTGGGGACGAAACCCACACTCCTGCCTTCGACACACTTCCTCTCCTGCAGGTAATTCCTCACCTCCCGGACCCTGCGGAACAGCAGCGGCATGAACACCTCCGAAAGCAGAGAAAAGTATTATATAGGAAAGATGAGCACCAAAGGCAGGATCCTTGTTCTGCGGAGGGTCAGGGCGGGGGATCAGGACCTTCTCGTCAGAGCCTACGGACCGGTCGGAGTCATGGACCTGCTGGTGCGGGACGGTCTGCTGAACACCTCCGCCTTCTTCGGGGTTTTCGAACCCTTCAACGTGGTAGAGGTGGATCTGAGCCAGCGCGGGGAAGTGGCTGTTCCCAACGACGTCATGAGGGTGGAGCGTCTCTCCTACCTGTGCGCCGACTTCGACCGGTTCAGGTGGATGTGCTGGGTCGCTCGCTTTGTTCTCCGAAACGTCAGGTTTTACGACGAGAGGCTCTTCGAACTCTTCCTGAGCTACCTGACGGTGAAGGGAAGGAGGGAGGAGGTTTACAGGATAAAGCTGAAGTTGGAGTACCTCGAGGCGTCGGGTCTGAGACCGCGCTTCCTCGGCGCGGAGAGCCTGAGGGGCAGGGTGAAGGTGAAGCTCTCGGACGGTTCTGTTTCCCCCGAGGGTGATCTGGAGGTAAAGGCTCAGGTCCTTAGGATCATAAGACGCCTTTACGAGACCCGGAGGGTCGGGAGGGTAATCCTCAGTCCGGAGCTCGCCAAGGGAGCCGAGCAGCTCCTCGACCGCTTCATAGAGTATCACAGCAGGTAAACGAGGGCGGTGGCGCTGACCGGGATAAGGAAGTTGTCATCGACGGGGAACCTCACGGACTCCAGAAGGGCGGATAGGGAAGCCACGAGGAGCGCGCTCCGGATATCCGTGAGGTGGCTGAGCACCGCAAAGGAGGATAGAAAAAAAGCTACACATCCCTCCCACGTCTTCTCCCCGTTGTAGAAGAGGGGGTGTCTTCCCGCAGCCTTACCCGCAAGGGTCGATAAACTGTCCCCCACCGCAAGGGTAACTATCCCCACCACCGCTATCTTTTCGAACAGCAGGTAGGCGATCATTATGCCGAGGTTGGCGTAGAGGGACTGGATGCCGGGAAACCTGAGGTTCCTCTCCCTCTCCAGAAGATCTATCAGGAAGCTGAAAAGGTCGTAAAAGGGGGAGACCCTCAGCACCACCAGGAGGTTCACGAGGATCACGATCCCGAAGATCAGAAGGTTGACCCGGAAGGGGAATAGGTAAACGGGAGCAACCCACAGGGATATGAGGGTCAGGTGGAAGATCTGCCTTCTGATCTCGAGCCTCAGGCTATCCTCTGAGCATCTCCTTGATGCGGGAGTAAACATAAAATCTTACCTTGACCATGTCCGCGTCGTCCAGGAACATTTCGAAACCGAGCTTCAGGCGACCCTCGCCGAGCTCCTGAACGTTCACCATCCTTGCGGTTCCCCTCACCTCCTCCACCTCCACGGGGAAATCTATGTGCACCTTGACCTCCCTGTCCAGAAAGAGGTCTATGAGGGAGGGGTCGTTCACTATTACGGAGAACCCACCCTCCGAGATGTCCTCCACCTCATACTCCTTTTCCTCCTCCCCGTCGAGGGAGATGAAGAGCCTGACGGGGTGGACGTGGGAGGGGTTCACCCGGGCGCTCCGCCTGTCCCCCACCGGTTTCTCGGGGTTGAGGGAGGGAAGGGTTACGATGAGGTCCTCCTCGCTCTTGCCGATCACCTTGACGGGAAGGGCAAAGGTTCTGAACTTCAGATGAATTCTCTTTCCCAGTACCACAAACTTTTTGAGCAGTTCGGTGGTGCTCAGAACGATTTTATCCCCCTCGACCCTCTTTATCCTCACTCTGGTGGTGAAGAAGAAGGAATCTTCGAACACAAATACCTCAGCGATTTTTTCAGAATTCATAACCGGTTAGCTCCCTCACCTTCTCCACAAGCGCTTCCATTCTCATTCCTCTTGAACCCTTCAAGAGAATTATATTTTCGTCCCCCATCCATTTCAACATTTCCTCAAGAGCGTCCTCCTTTTCCTGTGTAAACACCCCTCTTCCCCCTCTTCTCCGGAACTCTTCGAAGGCGTGGCGGGCTTCGTTTCCGTAAAAGATGGCGAAGTCCAGAGCGGATTCCGCCATGAAGGCTCCCACCTCCCTGTGAAGCCTCTCGCTCTCCTTTCCCAGCTCGAGCATGTCCCCCAGGACGAAGATCCTCCTGGAGGGCGCCGGCAGGGCGCAGAGGGTTTCCAGGGCGTTCCTGACGGAGGGAGGGTTGGCGTTGTAGGTGTCGTCGATAAGGTAGAAGTCCCCGAACCTGAGGAGGTTCATCCTGCCCGGAGGGGGGCGAAAGCCTGTCAGCTCCTCCCTGAACTCCCGGGGATCGTAACCCAGCAAACTGAGGACGCAGAAGGAGGCGAGGGCGTTCTCCACCGCACCTCTGCTCAGCACGGGCAGGAGGAAGTCCTCCCCTGCAAATCTGAACAGGGTCCCCTCGAGGGAAAACCTCACCAGATCCGCTCTGAGGTTCCCTCCCTCACCGAAGGTCAGGGTCCTGTCCGGAGGAAGTCCGTAGTGCTCCTTCAGGGAAGAGGGGATTACGGCTCTGTCCCCTTCACCGAAGCGGTGAAATATCTCTCCGTTTCCCTCCACCACGTCCCTCATGGATCCGAAGGTTTCGAGGTGCTCCTCCCCCACCGCGGTCAGCACCCTTATCCGGGGACGCGCTATCTCCGTGAGCCTCCGAATGTCCCCCCTCCTGCTCGCACCGAGCTCGACCACGGCGTAGCGGACGTCTGTGTTCATGTTGGAGAGGACGAGGGGCAGTCCTATCTGCGAGTTCAGGTTCCCCTCGCTTCTGTAGGTGGGGGCGATGAGG
>DRNB01000266.1 GCA_011375045.1 Aquifex aeolicus | reverse complement strand
TCTACCTCCTGATAGCTGTCCCCCAGCAGCTCCTTCTTTCCGGTAACGGTGAGGCTTCCCTCCATCTCGTCGTAGAGGTAGAGGTGGTTCAACCCCTCCGTGAAGCTCCCGTAGTGGGCTCCCTCCACGTGGGCGAACCTCTCCCCCGTCAAGCCAAAGACCGACAGCTCCCTGTCCGTGAGCAGGAAGGTGCTGTAGAGGGCGTGCTCCGCCTTGCGGAAGACCCCTCCGTATCTGCCGGAGGAGAGGACCTCCAGATCCTCGGTAAGATACACCACCTCCTCCTCCGTTACCGCCACCGCTCCCTCCCTGTGAACGAGAAGCTTCAGACAGCCGGCGAGCGCCTTTTCAGCCAGCTTCTCCCCCCTTTTCGTCAGCCTGTAGAGGAAGGAACCGCCTGCAACGAAAAGGCTGTCCCCTAAGAGTTGCAGGGATACAAGGGGTCTGCTCAGGATATCGGAAACGGGGAGCCGGAACAGCTCCGCCTCCGTGAACCTCTCCGCCGGCACCCGGTAGATACCCTCCGGTGTGGTCAGGAAAACCTCCCGGAGGTCCGCGGTAACGTCCTTTATCTCGTTTCCCACGTCTATCACGACGCTCTCCCCGCTCCTTCTGTCCATTCTGATCACCAGGGACCCCGCTACCCCTATCAGATAGCGTCGGGTGTTCACCAGCCGCCCGGGTGTTTCGGGGAGCTTCTCCGACTGCCATGTTACCGCAACGGCTCCCCTCTCCAGAAGGTCCCTCTTGGCTATACCCTCCACCCTGCAGTCCCTTGCCACGAAGACCCTTTCTCCATCACAGCAGAGCTCCATCTCCTCAACCTCCTCAGAAGGATTCTATCATCTGCACTTTTTAAAGCTCACGCTCTCCACCCCTATGAGGTGGGCGTTCTGGAGCTGGGTTCGGGTTACTATCCTGAGGACTGTCTCCTCATCCCCGGGATCCTTCAGGAAAAGCACGAGCCTCTCCCTGTTCCTTCCCTCCGCTCTGACGTCGCAGAAGGGAATCCCCAGCCTCCTCATCTCCTCCTTCAGAACGTGGGGAAACATCCCCCTCTTAAGGGAGAGGACCTTCAGATAAGCTCTGTGGGCTCGCTCGTAAAGCTCCCTGTCCTCATCCCTTCCTCTGTATCTGAGCTTCAGCTGATGCAGGGGATAGCCGTAGGAGTTCAGCTCCTCAGCCAGCCTGCGATCGTAACCCCTCTCCCTGACCTTCTTTTCTATCTCACCGAGCCTGCGCTCCACCTTTTCGAGGAAGATCAGATCCCTTCCGGAATCCTCCGCACCCCACAGGAGAAGGGGCAGCATCAGGAGCAGGAACTTCATCGGATCAGCACCTCCTCCACGAACTTCTCCAGCCGGGGTATCAGCCTCCTCAGCTCCTCCTCGCTGTAGGTGGTGCACTCTTTAAAGGACGGGTCCACAAGGGTGTCCGTGGCTACGAACCGCTGAAGAGCGTATCTCTTTGCACCCCTGATCAGCCTTTCCCCAATCTGCAGGATGTCCTCCTCCGAAATCAGCTCCCTCACGAGGGTTGTCCTGAACTCGTAATCCACACCTGAGGAGAGAAGCAGGGCGACGCTCAGGGCGATGTTCTGGAGATCGACCTCCTCCCTAACCACCTCCCTGTATCTGCTCAGGGGTGCCTTCACGTCCATGGCTACGTAGTCGATCGTTCCCGTTCTTATCAGCTCCTTCACGGTCTCCGGATGGGTTCCGTTCGTGTCCAGCTTCAGGAGGAAACCCATCTCCCTGAGTTTCCTGAGAAATTGGGGAAGGTCCTCCTGAACCGTCGGCTCCCCTCCGCTGATGACCACAGCCTCTATGAGACCCCTCCTCGATCTCAGGAAGCTCAGAACCTCCTCCTCCGGCAGGGGCTCTTCGTAAAACTGGGGCAGAACAAGGGATCTGTTGTAGCAGTAGGGACATCTGAAGTTGCACCCCTGCGTGAAGATCACACAGGCGATCCTGCCGGGGTAGTCGATGAGGCTGAAGCGCTGAAGACCTCCTATAACCATCAGGCTATCCTGTAGGATCTGCGGAGTCTGAACTCCTCCTGCTTGCCGGCGTTCCACTGACTTACAGGTCTGAGGTATCCGACCACCCGGGAGTAAACCTCACAGCGCTCCCCGCATATGGGGCAGGTCTCATGCTCTCCGGAGATGTAACCGTGGGTGGGGCAGACGCTGAAGGTGGGGGTTACGGTGAAGTAAGGTATCCTGTAGT
>DRNB01000265.1 GCA_011375045.1 Aquifex aeolicus | reverse complement strand
GCCTCCGCGGACGTTCTCTACGCTGAGAAGCTCAGAGGGACAGGAAAGGCTGTTTACTACAGGGAGTTTGCCAGAGGCAGGCTCGTTGTCTTCTCCGCGCGGAGCAAAGATTACAGGGACGGTGTGGAGGTGCTGAGGAACTCCGAGAGGATAGCTTTGGCGAGTCCAAGGCACGCACCCTACGGCAGGAGCGCTGTGGCTTTCCTCAAAAGGGCCGGTCTTTACGAGGAGGTGCGACACAGGCTCCTCTACGGTGCGAACACAGCTCAGGCGCTTCAGTTTGCGGCTTCAGGGGGAGCGGACGCGGCTGTTGTTCCCCTCTCCCTTGTGCTTCACTACGGTAAGGGAAGGTTCTGGGAAGTCCCCCGGAATCTTTACCCCCCCATCAGGCACACCCTTGTGCTTACCTCCAGAGGTGAGGGGAAGCGATCCGCCCGGGAGTTCCTCCGCTTCATGAAGGGGGAAAAAGCGAGACAGCTTGTGGAGAAACACGGCTTCGGGGCGATGTGATGGTTGAGGCTCTGCTGCTCAGTCTAAAGCTATCCCTCGCCACCACCGGACTTCTCCTCCTCCTCTCCCTGGCTTTAGGTTATCTGCTTTCCTTCAGAGACCTACCCGCCAAGGGTCTCCTGGAGGCTCTCCTCCTGCTCCCTATCCTTCTGCCTCCGACCGTTCTCGGCTTCTACCTCATAGCTCTGCTCAGCCCGGATTCTCCCGTCGGTGCCCTCATCACAGCTCTCAGGGGTAAGCCCCTCCTCTTTTCCTTCGAAGCTCTCCTCATCGGCTCCCTCATTTACTCCCTTCCCTTCGGAGTGTTTCCCGTCAGGGACGCCTTCCAGTCCGTAAGCCGCAGGCATATCGAAGTGGCTTACGTTTTCGGCTACTCGCCCTTAGAAACCTTTCTGCGGGTTGTTTTACCCAACAGCTGGGGGGGGATACTTACCGCCTCCGCCCTCGTCTTCGCCCACACCATGGGTGAGTTCGGTGTGGTTCTCATGTTGGGGGGAAGCATACCCGGCGAGACAAAGACCCTCTCCATATACATCTACGACGAGGTTCAGGCTCTCAACTACGGGGAGGCACACAGAGCATCGCTCCTGCTCCTTACCGTCTCCCTCGTGGCTCTGGCCGTGTTATCCTTCGTGAGGAGAGGATGGATAGAGAAGCTGCGGTCCTCCTGAGCTTCAGGAAGGTTTACCCCACCCTTACGGTGGAGGGGGAGTTTGCCTTTCACAGGGGCTTTAACGTGGTCCTGGGTCCTTCCGGAAGCGGGAAGACCACCCTTCTGAGGGTTACCGCGGGGTTGCTTAAACCCGAGGAGGGATTCCTCCGCTGTGAGGGGGAGGTGCTCATGGATACCTCGGAGGAAAGGTTTACTCCCCCCCAGAAGAGGAGGATCGGTCTCGTGTTTCAGGAGGACAACCTCCTCCCCCATCTGAACGTGAGGGAGAACATAGAGTTTGCCCTGAGGAAGGCTGACGGCACGGGGGTTGTTCTCGACGAGCTTCTGGAGAAGTTCGGGCTTGGGGGGCTTCAGAACAGGAAACCCCATCAGCTCTCCGGAGGGGAACGTCAGAAGGTTGCTCTGGTCAGAGCCCTCGCCTTCAGTCCGAGGATGCTCCTTCTGGACGAACCCTTCTCCTCCCTCGACTTCAGGGTCAAGCTGGACATGATCTCCCTTCTGAAGGGTGCGGAGCTCAAAATCCCTGTGGTGGTCGTAACCCACGATCCTGTCGAGGCTTTTCTCCTCGGGGACAGGGTGTTTCTCATGGAGCGAGGACGGAAGGTGGGGGAGGGTGGAAGGGATCTGGTAAAGGAGTTCTTCGGAGAGCTGGGCGATCTCTTAGAAGCTTACGCCTGCTCCTGAAGGATTTCGTAGAGTCTGCGGGCGGCTTCCTGCTCAGCTTCCTTCTTGCTCCTTCCCCTTCCAACCGCGGACACCCCTCTTATGGAGCTTTCAACGGTAAAGATCTTTGCATGCTCCGGTCCCTCCACGCTGATGACCCTGTAATGGGGTCTTTCCTTCCAGCGCTTCTGGGTTACCTCCTGAAGGAGGGTTTTGTAGTCCTTTTTGACCCTGTGGCTCCTCACTGTTTCGAGGATCCTGTCCCTGAAGAGGTTGTTGAACAGCCTCTTTACGGCGTTGCAGTCCCTTCCGCTGTCCACGTAGATAGCCGCCCACAGCGCTTCGAAGACGTCTCCCACGATGGAGACGTTTTTCTTTCCTCTGCTTATGAGGATGAAATCGCTCAGACCGAGATCCTCCGCCAGCTCGTTAAAGAACTCCTCGCTTATGAGGTAAGCCTTAAGACTGGCGAGGGCACCCTCCCGCTTGTTGGGGAACTCCTCGACGAGTATATCGACTATGAGGAAGTTCAGAAGAGCGTCTCCCAGAAACTCGAGGGTCTCATAGTGGGGAAGTCCCTTCTCTCTGGCGTAGGATATGTGGGTAAAAGCCTGCCTCAGCAGATCTCTGTTGCGGAAGGTGTAGTTTATCCTTGCCTCCAGATCTTCATACATCCTCTACTTTTTTGAAGATCAGACAGGCGTTTGTTCCCCCAAAGCCGAAGGAGTTGGACAGGACAACCCTCACGTCCGCCTCCACCGCTTTGCCCGGCACGTAGTCCAGATCGCATTCGGGGTCGGGGTTTTCGAGGTTTACGGTGGGAGGGATTATGCCTGTTTCTATCGTCTTTACAGAAGCTATGGCTTCCACGGCTCCCGCCGCTCCGAGGAGGTGTCCTATCATGGATTTGTTCGAGCTGACCTTTAATCTGTAGGCGTGTTCTCCAAAAAGCTTCTTTATGGCGAGGGTTTCTATGGTATCGTTCAGGGGTGTGGAGGTCCCGTGGGCGTTTATGTAATCGACCTCGGAGGGGTTCAGACCCGCATCCTCCAAGGCAAGGCGCATACACTCGTAGGCACCCTCACCGCACTCGTGGGGGGCTGTTATGTGGAAGGCGTCGTCCGTTGCACCGTAGCCCACTATCTCCGCGTATATCTTGGCTCCCCGAGCCTTAGCTCTTTCATACTCTTCCAGAACAAGGACCCCTGCTCCTTCCCCCACCACAAAACCGTCCCTGTCCCTGTCGAAGGGTCGGGATGCCTTCTGGGGTTCGTCGTTCCTTGTGGAGAGCGCTCTCATCACCGCGAAGCCCGCCACCCCGAGGGGGGTTATGGAAGCCTCCGCACCTCCGGCTATCACCGCATCCACATCCCCGCTCTGTATGAGCCTGAAGGCGTCCCCGATGGCGTGGTTACCCGTTGCGCAGGCGGAAACAACACAGTAATTGGGTCCCTTGAAACCGTGTCTTATGGCTACGTAACCCGCCCCCATGTTAGAGATGCCGTAGGGGATGAAGAAAGGGGAAACCCTCCGGGCACCTTTGGCGGTTATTACCGCATGCTCCCGCTCTATGTCCCTCAGCCCGCCTATGCCCGTTCCTATGATGACGCCGATCCTCAGGGGATCGTATCCGGCGCTCTTTATGCCGCTGTCCTCTATTGCCTCCTCCGCCGCTCCGACCGCGAACTGGATGAAGAGGGACAGACGCGAAGCGTCCTTCTTGTCCATGAAGTCGAGGGGATCGAAGTCCTTCACCTCGCCGGCTATCTTGACGTTGAGACCGAACTCGTCGGGATCGAAGCTCTTTATGTGGTCTATACCGCTGATGCCGTTTATGAGGTTATGCCAGAATCTGTTAACCCCCGTCCCTATGGGCGTTACGGCGCCCAGACCGGTAACAACGACGCGCCTTCTCATCCACCCACCTTTTCCTTCAGGTAGTTTATGACATCCCCTACCGTCTGTATCTTCTCCGCATCCTCGTCGGGAATTTCTATCCCGAACTCCTCCTCGAAGGCCATGATCAGCTCCACAACGTCGAGGGAGTCCGCCCCCAGATCTTCGACAAACTTAGCCTCCGGGACCACCTTGTCCACCTCGACGCCGAGCTGATCGGCTATGATCTCCTTGATCCTCTCTTCAAGAGCCATTTTTTCACCTCCGCATGAGAATTTATTAAAAGAGACCCCCGTTAACGTGTATGACCTCTCCCGTTATGTACTCCGAGAGGTCGGATGCCAGAAAGAGGACGACGTTCGCCACATCCTCGGGTTTGCCGAACCTGTTCATGGGTATCTGACTCAGAAACCCTGCCTTGATCTCCTCGGGAAGGTTCTCCGTCATGTCGGTCTCTATAAAACCGGGTGCGACCGCGTTGACGGTTATGTTTCGGGTTGCCAGCTCCTTGGCAAGCGTCTTCGTAAAGCCCACGAGCCCAGCCTTGGCTGTGGAGTAGTTAGCCTGACCCACGTTGCCTATGAAGGCGACCACCGAAGATACGTTTATGATCCTGCCCCACTTCTTCCTCAGCATTCCCTTCAGGGCGAGCTGGGTAACGAGGAAGGTTCCCGTGAGGTTTACCCTGATGATTTCCTCCCAGTCCTCGTACTTCATGCGGAGGAACAGGGCGTCCCTATTTGCACCCGCGTTGTTAACCAGTATGTCCACGCCCCCCACAGCCTCGCTTATCCTTTCCATGGCGGTTTCTATGGACTCCCTGCTTCCTAAGTCCAGCTCGACCGCAAAGGTGTCGCTTCCCGTTCTGGTCTTTATGTCCTTTGCCACCTCACGGGCTCTGTCCTCGTTCCTGCCCGTGATTATCACCGTGGCGCCGGCTTCCGCTAACCTCAGAGCGGTTGCCTTACCTATACCACGGGTGGAACCCGTTACCAAAGCTGTTTTTCCGGAGAGGTGTATCATGGTTGCCTACAAATTATAGCAGATTTGATACCGAATTGCTATATTAGAGGGGATGGGCAGGATTTTAAGCCTTGTGGGGAGCTTTTTAACGCTCCTCCTCCTCTCCTGCGCTGAGAAACCCAAGGATTTGAAAACCTACGAGAGGGAAAACCCCTTCCCGGAAGGCTACAGAACCGAAGGAGCCAGGGGTAGCCTTTACAGGGGGGGAGACTGGGCAAACCTTTACGGGGAGAACCGGGCATCGAAGCCGGGCGACCTCATATTCATACGGGTTGTCGAGAGCATCAACGCCATCGAGAGCGTATCGAACCAGATGGGCAGGTCCAGCGCCTTCTCCAACGCCATAAGCTCCTTCTTCGGGCTTCCCCAGAGCACCCTCAGAAACCTCGGCGTGGAAGCGGAGGGGACCCTCGATGCCAAGGGAGCCAGCAAGATTCAGCAGAAGGGTCTCCTCACCACCCGCCTTGCCGGCAGGGTGGTAAAAGTTTACCCGAACAGGACGATGTTAATAGAAGCGAAGAAGTTTATCATGGTGAACGGTATGAAGAGGGAGTTTGTTCTCATGGGCATAATCAGACCCGAGGACATAGACAGCACCAACACGGTGCCCAGCGACAGGATAGCGAACATGGAGATCTTTCTCGATGGAAAGGGGTACATGGCGGAAGGAGGGAAGCCCGGATGGCTGGCAAGAATATTTGCGGTTATATTTCCCTTCTGATAATCCTGCTGTCCACCCTGTCCTTTGCGGAGAGGATCAAGGACATAGCTCAGGTGGAGGGTAACAGGATAAACTACCTTCAGGGCTACGGTCTCGTGGTGGGGCTCAGGGGAACCGGGGACGGTAAGGCTACCCAGTTTACCGTTAAGAGCCTCGCCAACATGCTCCAGAAGATGGGCATAGTGGTCGATCCCAACAGGTTAACCGTCAGGAACGTTGCGGCGGTTATGGTTACCGCAAAGGTTCCGCCCTACGCGAAGGCGGGCATGAGGTTCGATGTGGACGTCGCCTCCATAGGGGACGCGAGGAGTCTGGAGGGGGGAACTCTCGTGCTCACGCCCCTCAGGGGTCCGGACGGACAGATATACGCCTTCGCTCAGGGTCAGGTTATAGTGGGTGGCTACGAGGCGAGGGGACGGGGAGCGGCACAGGTGAAGAACGTCCCCACCGCCGGAAGGATACCCAACGGCGCTGTTCTGGAAAGGGATCTGCCCTTCAGGATCGACACCGCGGAGGTTAACATAATCCTCGATTACCCCGACTTCACGACTGCCAAGAGGATACAGGACGTTATCAACGACCGCTTCCGCGCCCGCATAGCGACAGCCGTGGACAGCGCCACGGTCAGGGTGAGGATACCGGAGGGTATCAACCCCGTGGACTTCCTTGCGGAGGTGGAGAACCTCGAAATAGAAAGCTCCCAGACGGCGAGGGTCGTCATAGATAGCCGGACCGGCACCGTGGTTCTGGGGGGAAGCGTTCGCATAGGACCTGTGGCGGTGGCGGTGGGTAGTCTGGTGGTCAAGGTAAAGGAAAAGCCAGAGGTGGTTCAGCCTCCTCCCCTTTCGCCCGGTGAAACGAGGGAGGTTCCCAGGACAGAGGTGGAGGTGGTGGAGGAAAAGAGGAGGCTTGTTCCCCTTGAGGGAACCACCGTGCAGGATCTCGTTAACTCCCTGAACAGGATAGGGGCAACGCCGAGGGAGATCATCTCGATCCTTCAGGCTATAAAGTCGGCGGGTGCTCTGAAGGCGAAGCTGGAGGTGCTGTGAGGGGGATTTTCTTTTCACCCGATCCTTACAGCTACAGAGAGCAGATCCGCAGGGACGTGAGATCCGCCGCCACGGAGTTCGAAGCCCTGCTTCTGAAGGAAATCCTCAAAAACGCCTACAGATCCCTCCTCAGGGGCAAAAGCTTCCATCAGCGGATCTACTACGACATGTTTCTCGAGAACGTGAGCAGGAAGCTCGCCGAAGCCGGAGGCGTGGGTATAGCCCGCTTTGTCATCGAGAACTTCAGGGGTGAGGAGGTTAGAATAGAGAACCGGGCAAATGGTGGGTATAGACATAGTTCAGAACAGCCGGATAGAGTCAGCCCTGAAGAGGTTCGGAGACAGGTTTCTGAAGAGGATATTCACAGAGAGGGAGCTTGAATACTGTCTCTCTCAGGAAGCGAAGGTTCCCTGCCTTTCGGCACGCTGGGCGTGCAAGGAGGCGGTTCTGAAAGCTGTTTACCTGGAGTTCGGGATCCTGCTGAGGTTCAGGGAGATCGAGGTCCTCGGCGACAGGGGTAAGCCCGCCCGGCTGGTGATAAGGCGAAGGGATCTGGAGGAGCTTCTGAAGGGAAGGAGGATAGAGATCTCCCTTTCCCACGAGAGGGACTACTCCGTGGCGGTAGCCTTTATAAGATGAGCTACTCCGGAAGCCTCGAGGAGTTCATCCTGAAGCTGAAGGGGGAGGTTTTCTTCCTCTCCCCCAGAGAGAAGATGTTTCTGAAGCTCCTGAGCGAGATGGGTGTTCCCGAGGAGGCTGTCAGGGAGGGTGTGGAAAGGTGCTACACCGCCGTGGATCCCCGCAGGAGAGCGAAGAGACCCCTTTTCCTCTGCTTCAGGGAGATAATGGAGTCCTACGAGATCCACATGAGGAGGGAGCTTCAGAGAAAGGGGATAGACTGGAGGCGCAGGTTCTGGGAGAAGGTGAAGCTTGCGGGAAGCTTTGCGGGGAGCGAGGTGAGGGAACCCTCCTCCGAGGAGGAAGCCCAGAGGATCCTGAGGGAGATCGAAGCCCGGATGGTGCGGAGCTTCTGGAGGCGCATGGACCCCTCCCGGAGGAAGAGGATCCTCCAGAAGTTCAGGGACTTCAGGGGAAACAGGGAGATCTACAGGGAGCTTATCGGAGCCGAGGTAAAGAGGATCCACAACCTCCCCGATCTATCCCTCTACGTGGACTGACTCCGCCGTGTCCACCGCCTTCATGAGAGCCTTGGCTTTGTTGAGGGTCTCCTCCCACTCCCGCTGGGGGACGGAGTCCGCCACTATGCCTGCCCCCGCCTGAACGAACACCTCCCTGTCCCTCAGAACCGCGGTTCTGATGGCGATCGCCATGTCCATGTTCCCCTGAAAGGAAACGTAGCCCACCGAACCCGCGTATATGCCCCTCTTCTCCGGTTCGAGCTCCTCTATTATCTGCATTGCCCTGACCTTCGGTGCCCCGGAGACGGTTCCGGCCGGAAAAAGGGATCTGAGGACGTCGAGAGCGCTCAGCCCCTCCCTCAGCGTTCCCGTTACGTCGCTTACGATGTGCATCACGTGGGAGTATCTCTCCACCCTCATGAAGTCCTCGACCCTCACGCTCCCCCTCTGCGCCACCCTCCCTATGTCGTTTCTGGCGAGATCCACCAGCATGAGGTGCTCGGCACGCTCCTTCTCGTCCGACAGGAGATCCTCCTCGAGCCTCAGATCCTCCTCGGCTGTTCTGCCCCTCGGTCTTGTCCCCGCTATGGGTCTCGTCTCTATCCTCCCCCCCTCGACCCGGACGAGGACCTCCGGAGAGGAGCCTATGACCTTCAGCTCCCCGAAGTCGAGGTAGTACATGTAGGGGGAGGGGTTCAGGTACCTGAGCACCCTGTATATGTTCTCCGGCTCGCCCCCGAAGGTTCTCCTGAAGCGCTGGGACAGAACAACCTGTATAACATCGCCCTGAGATATATACTCCTTTGCCCTCTCCACAGCCTTCAGAAACTCCTCCCTGCTGAAGTTGGACTCCCAGAGGGACAGGAGGGGGTCCCTTTCCCTCAGGCTCAGGTGGGGTGCGGTTCCCCCCGTCAGGGACACGACGGTCTCCTCTATCTTCTCCCTGACCCTCTCGTACTCAGCCTCCACACCCCGCTCCGTGAGGAGGGGACAGACCACCTTTATCTTTCCGGTCAGGTTATCGTGGATGACCACCCTGTCGGTGAGCACCATGTAGAGGTCGTAGGTGCCCACGGGGTCGGGGTTTTTGTCCTCCACGGGTTCGTAGAACTTGACCACATCGTAGGCTACGTATCCCACCAGCCCCCCCCAGAACCTCGGAAGGGAGGGATCCTCGTAGGGTTTATACTGCCTTATGATCTCCTCGACCGCACCCGCAGGGTCGTCGCTTTCGAAGAACCTGACCCTTCCCCTGTTGTAAAGCTCTCCGTATCTTCCCTTCGTCCTGATGTAGAAGGAGGAACCCGTTATTATGAAGGAGAACCTGCCCCACTTCTCACCCCCCTCCGCGCTTTCGAGGAGGAAGTTGAAGCTATCGCTCCTCCTGAGCTTGAGGAAGGTCGAGAGGGGGGTCTCCACGTCGCCCAGAATCTCCGTGTAGAGGGGGATGACGTTGAACTCCTCCGAGAGCTTCTCAGCCTCCTCTCTGGTAAGGTTGAGCCTCATGAGATGTATGATAGCAGATCAGCTACCGGACAGCCCCCAGACCTACCTCCTCCAGGAGGAGAGCCTTCAGGGGATCGGGTCCTATCCGGTGAACGAAACGGGAGAAGCTCTCACCCTCCTGTCTGTTCTCCTCATAAAATCTGAGCAGTTTCTCCGCCACCCTCTCCACAGCGCTGAGGGGTAGCCCCTGAAAGATCTTCATCCCCTCCCTTTCCGCTGAGCCCCCGGCGTAGATATCGACAGCCAGCACCACCTCCTCCCCCAGCCTCGTCTTTGTTCCCACAAAGCCCAGATCCCCCGCACCGTGCTGACCGCACCCCTTGGCGCAGCCGGACCAGTGGAGCCTGAAGGAGGTTCCGGAACCCAGCTTTCCGGCGAGGTGGCGCGCCACCCTCAGAGCGTCCGCCTTGTTGGGTATAACCCCGTAGGCGCAGGTGTCGCTGCCGGCGCAGGCGACAGTGTGGGTGGTAAAGGGGGAGTCGGTTACGGGGTGCTCAACAAAGAACTCCTCTTCCAAAAGCCGGGGGAGGTTCTCCTCGGGAACGTTGGGTATGTAAAGGTTCTGATAGACGCTGAGGCGTATCTCCCTGCTTCCGTACCTGCGGGACAGCTCCGCGGCGGTCCTGAAGCTCCGGGCTCCTATCTTTCCGGCCGGAAGGGTGGCGAGAACCGCAAAGGTGCCGTTCCTGAGGGGGATTATCCCCTCCCGCTCGCCCTGCCTCACAACAAGCTCCTCACCCTTCGGAGGGAGGCTCCGGTAAACCCTCTGCTCTATCTCCTCCCTGAATCTGTCGACACCCCACTCCTGAAGGAGGAAGTAGAGTCTGTTCCTGTTTCTGTTCTCCCTGTTGCCGAAGGTGCTGTATATGTCGAGGACGCTCCTGCACAGGTCCACCGCCTCGTGGGGTTCGATGAAGATGTCCATGTCTATCGCCCTCACGGGACCGCCGGATCCCATCTTCCCGCCCAGATAAACGTTGAAGCCCAGACGCCCCTCCCGCTCCGCCAGATAGAGGCAGATGTCGTTGAAGGGTGCGTTTATGGAGTCCGTCCGGGAGCCCAGAACCGCTATGTTGAACTTCCTCGGAAGGTCCGCGTACCTCTTCCTGCCGAGGAAGATGCGGGTTATGTCCTGAGTGAGTCTGAGGGTGTCTATGAGCGAGTCCTCCGCCAGTCCGGTCAGGGGATCGCCCGTTACGTTCCGGACGCTGTCCATTCCCGTCTGAAGGGTGGAGAGCCCCACGCTCTCGAGAGCACCCAGCACCTCAGGCAGGTGGGGGAGTTCTATCCAGCGGAGCTGGATCTGCTGTCTGGAGGTTACCTCCACCTCCCCCCTGCAGAACCTTTCAGAGAGCAGAGCGATCACCTTTGCCTGCTCGTAGGTGAGCCTGCCGTTGGGAACCCTCACCCTCACCATGAAGTAGCCGGGGGTTGCCTTCCTGTAAAATATCCCGAACCACTTTAACCTCACGTCCCTGTCCTCTTCCGGTATGCTCTCCCAACTCCCCTCCTCGAAGTAGCGCTCCATCCTCCTCCTGAACTCCTCATCGAAGGGGTGAAGTTCCTTCTTTATGAGCTCTATCCTGTTTACCCTCTCGGGTCTTTCGGTAACGTACTTCCTGAGGATCTGCTCTATGAGCTCGACACAGCCCCCGCAGGAGGTTCCCGCCTTGGTGAGGTTCTGGACGTCCTCGAGGCTCCTGGCGGAACCCTCAAGGATGGCTTTCACTATCTCCCCCTTGGACACAGCGTTGCAGTTGCAGACGGTATCCGTGTCCCTGAGCTCCTCTACCTCCACTTCCTCCCGGGGGACGATGTGCTTTATCAGGAAGTAGGGACGCTCCTCGGAAAGCTCCCGTCCGCTCCTTATGAGATCCAGAAGGTAGTTGTTGCCCCGTATGTCCCCGTGCAAAACTGTACCTACAATTTTGTTGTTCCTCAGAACAGCCTTTCTGTAAACGGATCTGCCGGTGTCCATGTAGGAGACAACCTCGTCGCCCTCCTTCTCCCTGAAGTCTCCGGCGGAGAAGAGGTTGATGCCCGCCACCTTGAGCATGGCGTAGGTCAGCGACCCCTCGTATCTTTTCCTGTTCCCGTGGATGAGGTTGTGAGCGCACACCTTCACCTGCTCCATGATGGGAGCGACCAGCCCGTAGGTTCTGCCCCTGTGCTCGATGCACTCCCCCACCGCGTAAACGTCGCTGGCGGAGGTTTCCAGATAGTCGTCCACAACGATGCCTCTGCGGACCTCCAGTCCGGAGTTCTTCCCCACGTCGGTGTTGGGTCTTATACCCGTTGCGAGGATCACGAGATCCGCCTCTATTTCTTCTCCGTCCGCGAACCTCACCCCCTCCACCTTTCTGCCTCCGAGGATCTCCTGAGTCTTCTTCCCGAGGAGAACCCTTATACCCATCTTCTCCAGATCCCCCTTGAGAAGATCGCTGGCGGTTCTGTCTAACTGCTGTTCCATGAGGGTGTCGAGGAGGTGAACGAGGGTTACCTCCAGCCCTATGTCCACGAGAGCCTTCGCCACCTCGAGACCCAGGAGCCCGCCCCCCACCACAACCGCCCGCTCGGAAACCCTCGCAAGGTCCAGTATCCTGAAAACGTCGTCCGCGGTCCTGTAGGTGAAAACGCCCTTTCTGTCCGTTCCCTTTATGGGGGGTATGAAGGGTCTGCTCCCCGTCGCTATGACGATCTTGTCGTAGCTGTAAAGGTCCCCGTCCTCGGTAACGAGCATCTTCTTTTTGGGAAAGAGCCGGTCCACCCTCCTGCCCACCTCGAGGCGGACCCCCCTCTCCTCGTACCACTGCCACCGCCTTATGTAGATCT
>DRNB01000264.1 GCA_011375045.1 Aquifex aeolicus | reverse complement strand
TTGAGGATAAGCGTCAGTATCAGGCTGATGAGGATGGAGGTAACGATAGGAAAGTAGAAAACAAAGTTATCCCTCTTGATAACTATGTCTCCCGGCAGGCGTCCTATGCCGAGGGGAAGTTTTTCGAAAAGGAGGAGCAGAACGCCCAGCAGGAGGAGGACAACCCCAAAGAGGATAAGGATCTTGCCCAGCTCCGACATATTTAATAGTTTACTATCCCTCCGGCTCTCTCCATCACGAGCCTGTTAAAGACCCTCCCCCTCTCCACGTAGCTTGAAAACATATCGAAGGAGGAGCAACCCGGTGAGAAGAGGATAAAGTCCCCCGCCTTCGCGGCGGAGAGCGCCCTTTCGAGGGCTGAGGAAAGATCGTCGCAAATCTGAACCTCCGTTGAACCTCCGAACACGCTCTTCATCTTTTCCTTCGTTTCCCCAATGAGCAGGGCGAGCTTCACCTTACGACTTACAGTTTCAGTAAGGGAGCTGAAGTTAGCTCCTTTGTCTTTACCGCCGGCTATGAGGATGACGGAGTGATCCGGAAAGCTCGCGAGGGCGCTTTTGAGGGCGTTCGGGGTGGTCGCCTTGGAATCGTTGTAGATCTCCACGCCTCTGAACCTCCCCACAAGCTCCATCCTGAAGGGAAGACCCCTGAACTCCCTGATAGTCCGGGCGATTTCCGCCGGTGGAACGCCGGAATGGTAAGCCGCAAGAGAGGCAAAGACAGCGTTCCTGAGGTTGTGCTCCCCCCGGAGCTTGAGGTCCGAGGGGCGAAAGAGAACCTCCTTCCTGTAAATCACTCCCTCGCTCTCTATACGAACCTCTCTTCTGATGTCTATCTTTCTCGCCTCCGAGGGGGTATCGATCAGCTCCCTGTAGGAGCCGTCTATGATAAGGAGGTCCTCAGCCGACTGGAGACGGAAGATCCTCCACTTGCTTTCGAGATAGTCCCTGAGGCTCGGATGCCAGTCGAGATGATCCTCCGCAAAATTCAGAAACACACCCAGCGAGGGCTTCATCGTGCTCAGGGTTTTTCCCTGAAAGGAGGACACCTCCAGAACAGCGATCCCCTCCTCGTGATCGTGGACCACCTCCGAAAAGGGGGTTCCCGTGTTGCCTGCTTCGAAGACGGAGGGCATGCAGGAGGAGAGCATGGTGTAGAGAAGGCGGGTTGTGGTCGATTTGCCGTCCGTCCCTGTTACGGCGAGGATCCTGCCTCTGAAGAACCTTGCCGCAAGCTCCAGCTCCCCCATGACCTCCACATCCCTGCGGAGAGCCTCCTTCCATAGGGGGTGAGCCGGGGGAATTCCGGGGGAGAGGACAACAGCGTCCACCTCCCTCAGGTAATCCTCCCATCTGTCCTTTCTGGCGTCGTCGCCGGAGAAAACGACGTAACCCTTGCTCCTGAGGAGTCTGAGGGCGGATACCCCGCTTTTACCAAGACCCCAGACAAGAAATTTTTTCATCTTATTGGAGGCGACGGGCGGATTCGAACCGCCGTAGAAGGGATTTGCAGTCCCTCGCCTAACCGCTCGGCCACGTCGCCTGTATTTATAAATTTAATCACACCAGCTTGCGTGAGTGCAGTCGTATTTATCCTCCCAGGTGCTACTGTAAGGGTAGAACCTTCTGAACGCACAGGTTTTGAGAGTAAGGGAGTTGGTTGGACAGTTAAGGTCAGGGTTTCTGTCCCTGTAAGGGCTTCCTCCCATGCACCAGGGGGTATCAAAGGGACAGGGAATACAGATCCACCTGCTCAGAAATCTGAAGCATATCGGCGAGTGGAAAACCTCCTGGGCATTGAGCCGAAAGTCTGTATAACCTGCAGGTCCTCTCGTGAGCTGAACCCAGCCTCTGTATGGAAACCCAGGCTCAAGAAGCAAAGCGTTGTAAGTTCCAAAAGAGAAAGCACAGTAATCCCCCGAACCTTCGGAAATACAGGCTGTGGGACAGTCGTCATACCATGCGGGCAGGTCAGATGAGGAATAACATTCCGTAAAGTAATCATTTCTTGCCACCAGGTCGTGTTCATATCCGGGTTTTTCAACAGACCAGTCTCCGGGAAGATCCCACTGTATCAGATCATATTCCACCACATTGGTTCCGGTGTAAAAGATTTCCCCGTCATTCGGATAATAAGTAGGCATCGGTGCGTTTCCGTGTTTATACTTTTCTATAAGACGTTTAAGGAAGTTGAGCTTTTTCTTGTAGAATCCTGTTCTTATATAAAATTTCTCATAGTGTTGAATAAACTCTTTGTTGCTTTCATGCTCTCTTACTGCTTCTTCTATCATTCTGTAAAGCTCCTCAGGCTTAGCGTTTTTAACTTCAGGGAAGAAGTAATACTGACCGTATCTTTTCGGTCTGAAGTAGTAAGGAACATACTTCAGGAAAGCAGTAAAAAGTGGAAAGTAATTGACGCTGATATCCTTCACCAGCTTGTCGTTTTCAAGGCAGTCCACGTCGTCGGTCCTGACGAGAACCGCATAAACTATGGGACCTTTATCCTTGATGTAAAAATAACTTTCTTTCTCCTGATAATAGTTGTTTACAAGTCCTCTTACAAACTTGAGCAGTCTTGGATGCTTAGCCAGATCCTCAACTTCGAGTAGAGTGTTCTCCAGAATGATTTTAAATTTAGCCACATCTTCAAAGTAACCGATTCTGTATCCCTCCAGAAGTCGCTTTCTGCTCTCCTGAAAAAAATTTCGGGGCTCATGCCACTCTCTTTCTGCACCAGATCCTCCACCACCGTAGGGCGATGCGTACCACATGGCTCTTATCTTGGCGTTGCACCTCTCAAGAAGCCTTATTATGTCTTCATCCGAAGTGAGCTTCCCGAAGCCTAAGGCTACTTCAGTAGCAAGGGAGATATTGATCAGTAAAAGAATCAGAACTACCAGCTTCATCGCTCCCTACCTCCCCGCTTATATATCAAGAGCGGGCGACGGGATCTGGATCTCCAACTCAATCACACCAGCCTGCATCAGTACAGTCATACTTGCCACTCCAAGAGCTCGTATAGGGAAAGAACCTCCTGAACTGACACCTCTTTAGGGCTATAGAGTTTCTGGGACAGTTGAGATCAGGATTACCATCTCTGTAAGGTGTCCCACCCATACACCAGGGGGTGTCGAAGGAGCAGGGAATGCATATCCACCTGTTTAGAAACTTAAAGCATTTTGGAGAGTGAAATACCTCCTGTGCATTTAGGCGGAAATCTGTTGAGGTGGCTGAACCCCTTGTAAGAATTACACGCCCCCAGTAAGGAAAAGCTGGTTCAATAAGTAGAGCGTTGTAAGTCCCGAAGGAAAAAGCGCAGTAACTACCTGAGCTTTCATCTACACAGGCTGTAGGGCAGTCATCGTATTTTTCTGGAAGTGTTGTATCAGAAGTGCAACT
>DRNB01000263.1 GCA_011375045.1 Aquifex aeolicus | reverse complement strand
GTGGAAAAATTCGAAAAGAGGATACTGAGCTTCCTCGAAGATCTGCGCGCACGTCCGGAGGAGCGGATAGCCGTAATCGGTCATGGGGGAACCCTCCACGGTATCCTCTGCCTCACCCTCGGCATGGGGTTGAGCAAGCTCTGGTGGGTTCACATGGACAACACAGGGGTAACCCTTCTGGAGGAAGAACAGGAGGGGTTCAGACTCGTTTACCTGAACAGCCTCTGCCACCTCAGGAGGTAATCACCTCCCCGAACGCTTCATGCTGTACATCCTTCTGTCCGCCAGTCTGAGCACAGCGCTCAGCTGAGCGCCGTCTGCGGGAATCTCGGCTACGCCGTAGCTGAAGGAGAGACCGTATCCCCTGAAAAGCTCCTCAACCCTGCCGCGCAGCATGTTCAGACGCCTCTCCAGATTCTCCCGCCGGCAGCTGTAAACGATGATGAGGAACTCATCACCCCCTATCCTTCCCACCATGTCCCCCTTTCTGAAGCTATCCTTCAGCAGCTTTCCCACCTCCCTGAGCACCCTGTCCCCCTCCTGATGACCGAATCTGTCGTTGACGCTCTTGAAGTTGTCCAGATCTATGTAAACGAGGCAGTAGTTCTCCCCCTCCGACCGCTTGACCATCTCTATGATCCGCTCGAGGGACTCGAACATGAAGAGTCTGTTGTAGAGTCCCGTCAGGTGATCCTTCACAGCTCTCTCCTGAAGCATCCGGAAGAGCCTTGTAACCATGAAGCTGTAAAAGGAGGAGAGCATCAGCACGCCGAGGTAGGCTCCGAGGGACTGTCTGATGTAAAGGAAGTCGTAGTATATGTTCAGAACCCCTCCCTGATCCAGAAGAACGAGCAGGAGCAGGATACCCACCAGAAGGATGTTCCAGAGCATGGCGCTGAAGAAGTCCTTGAGGAAGAGGGAGAGGGGCGGAAAGGTGAATATCCACAGGATACCCGTTCCCCTGTAACCCCCCGTTACCGTGAGGAAGCTCAGGGCTACCACCATGAGGACGAGGATCACCGTGCTCGCAAGACTGTAATTCCTCTTCACCCGGTAGAGGATCAGGTTGGCTATCGCCAGAGAGACCAGAAGCGCCTCGAAGAGAGCGGGTCCGTAGTTGCCTTCGGAGAAGTGAACCGAGATGCCGAAGACAAACACGAGGAGGGCGCCTATCAGGGTAACGAGGTAAAGCACCCTTTCCCTGTAAGGGAGCGTCTGATCCGTATCCATACCCTACCCTGTTTTACCCCGCCTCCGGTTTGCTCCCGCGGACGGGTTTGCCTTAACATAATACCCTTAAGGAGGATGAGGATGTCCACAGTATCCGGAGAAATCAGATCCTACGCTGAGGAGAAGGTGGAGAGGGCACGCTCCGTGCTCAGGGATCTGATGTCCCTGAAAACAGAGGTCAAGAACAGGACGCTCCTCAGAGCGGCGGAGCTCATAGAAGTTAGAAGGGAGCTCATAAGGGAGGAAAACCGGAAGGACGTCGAGCGGGCTAAGGACATGGGGCTGAAGCCGGCGGTTATAGACCGTCTGATCTTGAACGACAGAAGGATAGAGGGGATGGTGAAGGTCCTCAGGGACGTGGCGTCCCTCGCGGATCCCGTGGGCGAGATCGTGAGGATGTGGAACCTCCCCAACGGTCTGAAGGTGGGCAGGATGAGGGTCCCCCTCGGCGTCATCTTCATAGTTTACGAGTCGCGACCCAACGTTACGGTGGAGGCTGCCTCCCTGTGCATGAAGTCCTCCAACGCGGTTGTGCTCAGGGGGGGCAGGGAAGCTGTGAACTCCAACAGGATCCTCGTGGAGATCCTCAGGGAGGCGGCGCGTGAGGAGGGTTTCCCCGAGGAAGCCATCCAGTTTATAGACAGACCCGAGCGGGAGATCGTCTGGGAGATCCTCAGCATGGAGGGCAGGGTGGACGTAGCCATACCCCGGGGGGGTGAGAGCCTCATCAGAGCCGTTGTCGAACACGCTAAGGTGCCGGTGATAAAGCACTACAAGGGCGTCTGCAACGTTTACGTGGACGAGCGGGCGGATCTGACCAAGGCTTACCACATAGTTTACAACGCTAAGGTTCAGAGACCCTCGGTCTGCAACGCGGTCGAGAACCTTCTGGTGCACCGGGCTGTGCTGGAGGAGTTCATGCCTAAGATGGCTTTCTATTTGGGAAAGGCGGGGGTGGAGCTGAGGTGCGATGAGGAGAGTCTCGCGGTCATCAGAAAGGATCCCCGGCTCTCCTTTCTGAAGGCTGTCCCCGCCACGGAGGAGGACTACTACGAGGAGTTCCTCGACCTGATCCTCGCGGTGAAGACGGTGGGAAGCCTCGAGGAGGCTATCGCCTTCATTGAAAAATACGGCTCCCGGCACTCGGAGGCTATCGTAACCGAGGATTACACCAGAGCCATGAAGTTCCTCCGGGAGGTCGATTCCGCGGCGGTTTACGTCAACGCCTCCACAAGGTTCACGGATGGAAACGAGTTCGGGCTCGGTGCGGAGATGGGCATATCCACCGACAAGATCCACGCCAGAGGTCCCATGGGTCTGGAGGAGCTCACGGTTCCCAAGTTCGTGATACTCGGGGAGGGGCAGATCAGGGACAACTTCGGTGTTCCGGAAGAGTTTATTAAAGAGCTATGCTGAGACAGGAGCTTCAGCTAAGGTTAAGGACAACCCTCAATCTGCTCCTCCGGAATCAGGTGGAGGTGCTCCTCTACCCCGTTCAGGAGCTGGAACAGCTGCTCAAGGAGGAGAAGGAGTCCAACCCCTTCATAGAGGAGATCTGCGTCTCCGACAGAGCCTACACCCTCTTCGAGGACAGGAAGATCCCCGAGGCTCGCTACCGTCAGCATCCCATAGAGATCCTGACCCGTAACCTGAGGGCGGAGCTGGAGGGAAGGGACCTCGAGATAGCTCTCGAGCTTGTGTCCGCCATCGACGAGCGGGGCTTCTTCAGGGGTAGCATCGGAGAGATAGCCGGAAGGTTCGGTGTTCCCGAGGAGGAGGTGGAGAGGATCCGTCAGCTCGTTGTGAGGTGTGAGCCTTTTGGGGTGTGCTCTAAGGACCTGAGGGAGTTTCTCCGGCTTCAGATCGAGGAGATGTATCCGGAGGAGCCGGAGCTGACGGAGGAGCTGGAGAGGGCGCTGGCCGGAGGGAAGGTTTCCGAACCGGCGAGGAGAAAGCTCGCTCACCTGAGGCTCTCCCCCATCGAGGAGGAGGTCCTTGTTCCGCAGGTTACCAAGGTCGACGCGGTGATAGAGCTGGACGACGGGGAGCTGGTGGGCTACGTTTACGAGGACCTGATCGAGATAAAACCGAGCAGGTTTTACAGGGAGGTTCTTGCGAGGACCAAGGGGGAGGCGAGGGAGTTTCTGAAGGAGTATCTGGAGAGGTTCGAAAACTTCCGGAAGATACTGAACATACGGAGGGAAAACCTCCGCAGGATTCTGGAGGAGATCATCAGGGTTCAGGAGAAGTTCCTCAAGGGGGAGGGGGAGCTGAGGGCGCTTCTGGTGAAGGACGTTGCCCGGAAGCTGGGGGTGAGCGAGTCCACCGTCAGCAGGCTCGTGAACTCCAAGTACGTGAAAACCCCTCAGGGAACCTACCCCTTCAGGTTTTTCTTTGTGCGGGAAACGGCGGGGGGCGTATCGCAGGAGCAGCTGATGAGGAGGATAAGGGAGATAATCTCCGCAGAGGACAAAAGGCGTCCCCTCAGCGACGACGAGATAGCGGGCATCCTCAGAAGCGAGGGCTACAGGGTGGCGAGGCGGACGGTCTCCAAGTACAGGGAGCTTTTAGGCATCCCCTCCTCCCGGGAGAGGAAGCTGAGATGAGGCTCAGGGAGGCTCAGGAGCTGGTGGGTAAGGAGGGGCTGGACGCCTTCCTCTTCTCCGCTCCCCCGAGCGTCTTCTACCTCTCGGGATTCAGCTCCACCCACGCCTACGTTGTCCTGACACCCTCTTCGAAGTTCCTCCTCACCGACAGCAGGTACTACCTGAGGGCAAGGAGGGAGCTGCCGGACTGGGAGGTGGTCGAGATAAAGGGAACGAGCACCCGCTTCCTCAAGAGGTTCCTGAAGGAGAAGGGAGTCAGGAGGGTGGGCTATGAAAGCGACAGGGTCAGCTGTGAGCTCAGAGGAAAACTGAGATCCAGAGGTATCCGGTGGGTTCCCCGGCCGGGCTTTCTGAGGAACCTGAGAGCTGTCAAGACCAGAGAGGAGATAGAGATCCTGAGGGAGGGCGTCAGGAAAAGCGACGGGGTGTACCGCGAGCTTCTGAAACTCATCGAGCCCGGCATGACCGAGCTGGAGGTAAGATCCCGCATCGTGGAGGGTATGTTCAGGGCGGGCGCAAGGGGGGAGAGCTTCCCCACCATAGTGGCGAGCGGACCGGCTTCCGCTGTGCCTCACTGGGAGACCTCGGAGGAGAGGATCAGGGAAAACGCTCCCCTCCTCATAGACATGGGTCTCCTCTGGAAGGGCTACTGCACGGACTTTACGAGAACCCTCTACGTGGGCAGGCCGGATCCGGAGTTTGTGAAGGTTTACACCGTCGTCAGGGACGCTCACCTGTTCGCTCTGGAGAAGGTTAAGGTGGGGGTGAGGATCGGGGACATCGACAGGGCGGCGAGGAGCTACATATCCAGAAAGAGGCTGGGGAGGTTCTTCACCCACTCGACGGGGCACGGTGTAGGGGTCGAGATCCACGAGCATCCGAGGATCTACCACCGGGGGGAGTCCGCTTCAGAGGTGGTGGAGGAGGGTATGGTCTTCACCCTGGAACCCGGAGTTTACCTGCCCGGCAGGTTCGGTGTGAGGCTCGAGAACATGGTCGCCGTTGTGGGGGGCAGGGGAGAACCCCTCTCGGAAGTGCCTCTGGACCTCGTGAGTCTGTGAACCATGGCTGTCGGTGTGGTGGTGGAGAGGGTGGCTCAGCTCATCAGGGTTTTTGTCCCTTCGGAGGGGAGGGAGCTGAGGGGTGTCCCCAAGGGAAGGGTCCTCATGAAGTTCAGGATATACGCGGGGGACAGGGTGGAGGGGGAGGCTG
>DRNB01000262.1 GCA_011375045.1 Aquifex aeolicus | reverse complement strand
CCGGGGTCCAGCCATCCTCATAGCCAAGGGGAGAAAGGCGAGAACCGTTCGCCTCCTGTCGTAGTATTTTTCGTAGAGGGTCTTGTAGATCCTCATCCGTGTAAAGGTGTCCACGTCCCCCGGCTTGGTCAGACCAACCGCAGGGTGTATGAGCAACGCTCCTCCGATCCTTTCCTGCGCTCTCTTGGTCAGCTCCTCGTGGATTCTGTGCATGGGGTTCCTGGTCTGAAAGGCTACGACCTTTTCGTAACCCAGCTTCGAAAGCTCCTCCCTGACCTGACGGGGCGTCTTCCTGTATTCGGGAAAGTCATAGTGTCTCGGGAGCTGTATCACCCGAAGTTCCCCGGAGATGTAGTACTCCCCCCAGGTGTGCATCTCCGCCACGAGGGGGTGCCGCGGATCGGTTGTTTTCAGAACGTTGGACGCCTCATAGTTCAGATCCCACCGGTAAACCTCCTCGATCCGCATGACAGCGAGGGGGATGTTCCGGGGATCCCTCAGAACGATCTCCTCTCCCTCCCTGAGGGTTTTAACAAACTCCCCGCAGGCGGGGAGTGTTACGGGAATGGGAAACAACGTTCCGTCCGAGAGGCGCATCTCCTCCACAACACGCCTGTAATCTTCCTCTCCCATGAACCTGTCCAGCGGGGAAAAACCCCCCACAGCCATGATCTCGAGGTCGCAGACCGATCGCTGGGATATCTGAAGGGATCTGAGGTGCTTTACTCTACTCAGCAGCTCCCTTTTCTCCTCTTCGCTTACAAGCAGATCGACAAGTCTGTTCCCGTGAAAGGGTGTGGTTAACATACTTCCTCCGGATCAGCTTTCTGGGCGAATCTGCAAACTACCCCCTTGTCTGGTGGTTATTCTAACAGGATCCAGATCCTTGATACAAGGTAATTTTCCCATAGGGATGTTGATAACGGAAGACTCAGATCCGGTTCCTCCTCAGCTACAGAACAGGGATCCTATCCTCCTAACCTTCCCCTGAAGCTCCAGCTCCGTCGGGAGGGCACAGATCTCCCCGTATCCCCGGGCGGTGAACTCCATTATCTCCTCCAGGCTTCTGGGCGTTTTTAAAAAGGCGATGAGATCCGAATCCTCCTCCTTCCGGGAACCTATCAGATCCTCCACGTCCCTTAAAAGCTCCCCCTTTCCCTCCCTGAGGAGGGTGTAGCATCCCTCCCACGAGGGGGATCTCCCTATCCCTATGTGGACGAACACTCCCCTTCCCAGAGCCCGGCACCAGCGGGCGGTTATCAGCGCCCCACTGCGGACTCCGGCTTCGGGCAGGATCAGGAAGTCCGACAGGGCGGCGATGAGCCTGTTCCTCTTTGGGAAGGTGTAACGGCTTCCCTCCTCCTGGGGGAGGAACTCGCTGAGGAGGGCACCCCCTGATTCCTCTATCCTCCTGAAAAGCTTTCCCCGGGCTTTTAAAAGTCCGAAGCCCAGAACACAAAGGGTGTAGCCAGAGTTTTTAACAGCGGACGTGTGCGCCAGGGAATCTACTCCTGGGGCTCCGCCTGAAACAATCCCGTAGCCTGCGGAAACAAGCTTCCTCACGGTGTCCTCTGTAAAGGAGAGGGTGTAGGTGGTAGGTCTGCGCGGTCCCACCACAGCAACGAGGGGTGTTTCCCTTAAGGCTCCTCTGTAGAAGAGGAGCGGCGGGGGATCGGGAAGAACGAAAAGCTTCCGGGGGTATTTCTCCGATTCAGGGGTGAGGTAGCCAAGAGCCTCCCTTTCGACAAGATTCAGGACCTCCTCCACGCGACGGAGATCCACCCCCTCCCTACTCCTCACAGCCCGGGCTGTTCTGACTCCTACAGCTTCGGTGAGGGCTTCCTCATCGGCATCGAGTATCCTCCGGGCGCTTTTGAAAAGGGAAAAGAGCTTCTTTATCTTTCTCTCCCCCAACCCCCTTATCGATTTCAGGATGAGCCAGTGTTCGAGATCACCCATATCTAACCTATGTCATAGGGTAAGCTCTTGTTTTCATATTAGCTTTCCCTTATATTTTTAACACAACCGTCGGTGAGGAGGCTGAGGAATGTATTATGTCGCACAGGTGATTCGGGACGAATGCACCAAATACAACTGCAAGCAGTGCACCCTCTTCTGCACGGAACCGAATACGCTCATGTACACCGATGAGGGACACCACGCTTACGTCATAACCGAAAGGTGCAAAGGATGCGCCCTGTGCGTTTACGTTTGCTCCAATCTTCTGAAGAGGGATTCCATAGAGATGGTTTACGCTGAAAACAGGGACGTTGCGGGAGTCAGATAGCGTTACTTTTAAAATCCTCTGGAGGTAAGGTATGGCGAAGTTAGGACCTTCTGGATACTCGCCCTATCCCGTCGCTGTTTACGAGGGCATCCTGACGCCTCCTCCGGGAAAAGCACTCCTCTATACGGAGGTAGT
>DRNB01000261.1 GCA_011375045.1 Aquifex aeolicus | reverse complement strand
GAGCGCGGTCTTTGCCCCCTTCCTCTCTAACAGGGCGTTGGTCGCAACCGTGGAGCCGTGGACTATCCTTCTGTTCCTTCCGCCTATGCGGGCGAGACCCTCGAGAACAGCCTCCGCCGGATTGTGGGGTGTAGAGGGAATCTTCAGAACACCCCAACTACCCTCCTTCCAGTAAACGAAGTCGGTGAAGGTTCCCCCCGTATCGACGCCCACGATCAGCACCGCATCCACACCCTCAGGGCTTTTCCAGCTTCAGATAGCTTATACTCTCCACGTGGTAGGTCTGGGGGAACATGTCCACGAGCCTTACCCCTTCGAGGGTGTATCCCCCCCTGAGGAGCTGTCTGAGGTCCCGGGCAAGGGTGGAGGGGTTGCAGGATATATAAAGGATCCTCTCGGGTCTGTTGCGGACGAGCAGGTCCACCTCACCCGATTCCAGACCGCTCCGGGGCGGGTCGAGGACCACCAGATCGAGGACCTCCCCGCCTCTGCTTTTGAGGTGCCTGTAGGCGTCCGACTTCACAAAGACCACGTTGTCCCTGCCGTTGAGCTTTGCGTTGTACTGGGCGTCGTTCACGGCGGAGCCGTTGCTGTCCGAACCCTCTATGAAGTTTCCCCTCTCCGAAAGGGGTATGGTGAAGAAGCCGACGCCGCAGTGAAGATCGAGAGCCTTCCGGAAGCTGACCCCGTCGGTTACAGCCTCTATGAACTTCTCCCAGAGGGTATAGTTCACCTGAAAGAAGGAATCCGCTCCCAGTCTGTATCTCCATCTGCCGACCTCCACGTAGAGGTGTTCCTGTCCTATCCAGTAGCGGCGGTTCATGAGGGTTCTGAGCTTGGAGTAGTCCCCCACACCCACGACCTCGGGGGGCAGACAGTCCTCCTTCAGAGCCTTCAGAAACGCTCTGTCTATCTCCGTGGGGGTTACAAACTTCACGAGGAAGCGGTCCTCGAGGGGGGAGTAGGTAACGTGGATCTCCTGAAGCTCCCTTATGTGGCGGGCGCACTCCCTCAGGGGTCCGAGGAGATCGTTTATCCTCCTGTGGAGGACGGGACACTCCGCCACGTCCACCACCTCCCTCTCCCCGAATCTGAAGAAGCCTATGTGTCCGTTCCTCACCTTTAGCTGGACCCTTATCCTGTAACCGAACTCCTGACCCGACCGGAGGCTGTCGAGGAGCCGGGGGTTCTCGATGCGACCTATCCTCTTCAGAGTTTCCAGAAGGATCGCCTCCTTGGATTCCACCTGAGCCGGATACTCCACGTGCTGGATCTGGCATCCCCCGCAGATACCGTAGTAGGGACAGGGAGGAGTCCTTCTGACCTCCGAGGGAATCACAACCTCCCTGACCTGAGCGTAGCTGTAATCTTTCTTTTCCTCGAGGACCTCGGCGTCCACGAGCTCCCGGGGGGCGGCGTATCTCACCAGAAAAACCCTGCTCCCCTGTCGGGCGAGCCCGTAGCCACCGTAAACGAGCTTTTCTATGCTCAACCGGACCGTGCCGTTACTCTTCCGACTCGGACTCTCTAAGCTCCGTGAGCCTTTCAAAATCCTCCTCCGACATCACATCGATGTGCCAGCCCGTCAGCTTGTGGGCGAGCTTGACGTTTGTGCCCCTCTTGCCTATGGCAAGGGAGAGCTGATCCTGAGGAACAGCCACCTCCGCCCTGTCCTCTTCGGGGATGAGTCTTACCGCCGTTGGTCTGGCGGGGGACAGAGCCCTCCTTATGAACTCCTCCTCGTCGTCCGTCCACCGGATCACGTCTATCTTCTCACCGCTGAGCTCCTCGGAGATGGGCTGTATGCGGGAACCTCTCAAACCCACCACTATGCCGACGGGGTCCATCTTCATATCCTTGGCGTAAACGGCGACCTTTGCCCTCTCCCCCGGTATCCTCGCCACAGCCTTGATCTCTATGTCCTTCTCCGCAACCTCCGGTATCTCCGTTTCGAGAAGCCTTTTGAGGAAGAGGGGGTGGGTTCGGGAGAGGATGAGCCGGGGCTCACCGTGGACCTTTTTAACCTCTAAGAGCAGTGCCTTCACCTTATCCCCTACGGTGTACCTCTCCCCCGCTATCTGCTCCCTGCGGGGAAGCACCGCGTCTACCTTTCCCAGATCCACAAGAACGTCCCCGTTGTCGTAAACCTTTCTGACGATACCCGTAACGACCTCTCCCTCCAGCTCCTTGAACTCCAAAAAGCCCCTTTCCCTCTCGGCTCTTTCCAGCTCGCTCAGGAACTCCTCCTTTGCGGCGTAGGCGGCTATCCTGTTGATGTCCTCGGTGGAAATCTCGAGGGGTAGTCTCTCCTTCCCCCGCACGATGTAAACCCTTATACCTTCATCGGTGAACTCTATATCGAGGTTCTCCCTCAGCCTCTTGTCCTTCTTCACAGCTATGGCTATGGCGTTCTTCAGAGCGTATTCGACCACCCTCTCGGGCAGGTCCTTTTCCTTTGCCACCTGTTCGATAAGCTTCTTTATGTTTTTTACCATTTCTCCGGCTCCAGCCTTCCCCTCGCAACAGCAGAGAAGGGGATGTGGAGAACCTCTCCCCTTTCTCTCTCCCGCACCGTTATTATACCTTCCCTCACGTCCTCCACATAGCCCGTTATCTCCCTTCTTTCCCCCACCGGTTCCCTGAGGACGATCTTCACAAGCCTCCCCCTGAAGAAGGCGTAGTGCTCGGGCTTTTCGAGAGCTCTGGTAAGCCCGGGGGAGGAGATCTCGAGGGTATAGGAGAAGGGTATCAGATCCTCCACGTCCAGAATTGCGCTGATCTTCCTGCTCACCTCCTCACAGTCCCTTATGGTTACCCCCCCTTCCCTGTCGATTATCACCCGCAGGACCCAGCCCCTCTCGGGTTTGAACTCCACATCGAACAGTCTGAAGCCGAGGTTTCTGATCACAGGCTCCACTAACTCCTTTACCTTCTCCGAAACCTCCTTACTGTTAACACTCATTCCTATTATTTTATAATTCCTCTGATATGAACCTCAGCGAAGCCATACTCTCAGTTCCCGCCCTGATGATCGCCGTTATACTTCATGAGGTAGCCCACGGGTGGGTAGCTTACCGGATGGGAGACCCCACGGCTAAGATGGCGGGGCGTCTGACCCTGAACCCCCTGCCCCACATAGACCCCTTCGGAACGATCCTGCTACCAGCCATGTTCATCCTCCTCGGATCCCCCATAATCTTCGGCTGGGCAAAGCCCGTTCCCATAAACCCCCTCAACTTCAGGGATCTGAGAAGGGGAACCTTCTTCACCTCCATAGCCGGCGTGGTTACGAACCTCTCG
>DRNB01000260.1 GCA_011375045.1 Aquifex aeolicus | reverse complement strand
TTTAAGGACGAGTTTAAGGGTTCGCTGGAGTTTCATGTTCATATACTACCTCAATACTTTCAGACTTTCAAAGGCGGTCTCCTCCCTTCCTTTAAGGAAGGGGTCTCCGACCGCAAGGAGGGAAGAGATGAAGGTTTACAGGGAGGAGTTAAAGGACAGAGGTATCCTCGATGCGAACACGGGGGGACCCGTTGCGGAGATCTCCGTAGGGGAAAGCTCCCTGCGTATCCTCAGGGAGAGCGGGGAGACGCTCGAGATACCCCTCGGAACTATCAGAGCTAAGGCGATCCTCACGAGGCTCGAAACGAGCACAGGCGAGATAACAGCGCCCATTTACGTATAATTCTTCCTATGGAGATAGAGGTTCTGAAGGGGAGTCTCCTGGAAGCTCCGACGGAGGTTATAGTGAACCCCGCCAACAGCAGGGGGTATATGGGAGGAGGGGTCGCCGGCGCCATAAGAAGGTTCGGTGGGGAGGAGATAGAGCAAGAGGCTCTCGAAAAGGCACCTATACCCGTGGGGGAAGCTATTCTGACAACAGCGGGCAGGCTCGCTTTCAGGGGTGTAATTCACGCCCCAACTATGGAGGAGCCTGCCATGAGAACTACGGAGGATAAGGTGAGGAGGGCTGTTAGGGCTGCCCTCAGGGTTGCGGAGGAGAACCGTTTTCGGAGCGTAGCTTTTCCGGGCATGGGAACAGGGGTGGGAAGACTGCCCAAGGCAACCGCCGCAAGAGCCATGATAGAGGAGATCAGGAGCTTTAGCTCCGGGTATCTGGAGAAGGTGGTTTTAATCGATCTGGACGAGGAAATGGTCGAGGAGTGGAAGAAGCTCCTTTAACAACCTGTCCTCCTCCAGACAGATCCTTTCGGGGCACACTTCGGGAAAGCAGGGGGCGCACTCGAGCTGGAGGCGAATCTGATAGGTTCTGTTTCCCACTGGACGCCACACGAGAGGATCCGTTGGTCCGTAAACCACGACGGTGGGAACCCCCACGTAGGAGGCTAAGTGAGAAATTCCGCTGTCCAGACCTACGAAGAGGAGAGCACTCTTCAGGGATCTGCCTATCCAGAGGGGATCGAGGCTCACGACCTTCCTGCTGACCCGATCCTCTAACCAGCGGTCAGCCTCCCCGATGAGGTAAACGCTCTCGTAGCCCTTTTCCTCCAGATACCTCTCGAGCTTAAGAAAAAGCGAAAGCTCCGGATTCTTCCTGGACGAACCGCTGGAGGGATGAAGAACCACCCTTCCTCTGAAGGGGGACTCCTCGAGGGGGGTAAGGGGCAGGATTCGGGAGAAGCTCTCTCCCTCCATCCCCAGACACCTGAGGTAGTGCTCCACCACCCACACCCTTTCCTCAGGAAAGGGAGGAACGTTGCCTTCCCGAGAGACGAGTATCTTCAGATCGAAGGATCCCTCGGGTAGCTCGGAGAGAACACGATCCGCCCAGCCTACCGCCTGAGCTATCCTCAGGTAATCGGTGTTCCCGACAGCGGTTACCCTGTAACCTCTCCTCTTCAGGATCTCAAGGAGGGGAAAGATCAGGAGCGTATCCCCGAGACCGCCCCTTCTGTAGAGGAGAGCCTCCACCTCAGAGACCCAGCCTTATCCTCACCCCCAGGTGAACTATCAGCAGGCTCAGAACAAGGTTCAGTATCCCCAGCCATCTGGCTATCTTACGGTGTTTTTCCGAGTGAAAAGCCTTTTTACCCGCCCACAGGTCGTGGAGCAGGGAGATCGCAACTATAACGAAGAAGAGAAACAGCTTCTCCTTAAGCGTTCTCGTGGTGAATCCTCCGTGAAGGAGGTGAGCGACCACGCTTCCCGTTATGAAGAGGAGAGCAAGGGTTATCATGGTGCCGTAGAGGCTGAACCTCTTACCCACCTCCTCGTAGGCTTCGTTCTTGAAGGGTTTGTTCCTTATGTAGGGAACCACCACCAGAGAAAGAAAGAGCATACCCCCCACCCAGAAGGTAGCGAGGATCACATGAAGCCAGAGGAAAAGTTCGATGGTAAACATCCACTAACATTCTAACAGAAAGGGAGGTGCCCGGCAACCTGAAAGGTCTTTCCATCTGCCGCCGGCAGGCTTATCCTAATAAAACCCATGGTATTTCGGGAGATAGATCCTCCGCAGATATACGACCTTGAACCGAGGATACTGGTCGACGTAAGGAGTCCGGCGGAGTTTGAGGAGTTCCACGTACCGGGCGCCGTGAACCTTCCCCTCTTCGAAAACGACGAGAAGGAGCTCATCGGCTACGTTTACAGGAACAGAGGGGAGGAAGATGCAAAAAAGTTAGGGGAGAGGATCGCCCGGAGCAAGCTAACTGCGCTCTTTGAAAAGCTCAGCGCTCTGAAGGAGAGATACAGGAACGTGGTGGTTTACTGTTGGCGCGGGGGAATGAGGAGCACAAGGCTATGCGAGGTTATGGCTCAGATGGGTCTGAACCTCTACAGGCTGAGGGGAGGGTACAGAGCGTACAGGCGCTTCATCCTTGCGGATATGGAGAGGATACTGAAGGGAACGAGGATGATAGTCCTCACAGGCAAAACAGGGGTGGGTAAAACAGCTCTCATCCGCAGGCTCAGGGAGGAGGGGATCCCCGCCATCGATCTGGAGGGACTGGCGGGGGACAGGGGATCCGTCTTCGGCGGGGTCGGGGGAAAGAGGCAGGTTTCCCAGAAGATGTTCGACTCCCTCCTCTACGAGGATCTCAGAGATCTGGGGGGAGGGGTCATCTTCGTAGAGGACGAGAGCAGGCGCGTGGGGAGGATTCAGATACCCGATCCCTTCTGGAGAAGGAAGTGTGAGGGTCTCTACGTGGAGATCAAAGCGTCCCTCGAAAAAAGAGTAAGGAACATACTGGAGGAGTACACCGCCTCCCCCGGCTGGCAGGAGGAGGTTCTGAAGGCACTTCCCAAGATAGCCAAGTATCTGGGACCCCGCAGATACAGCCTGCTGAAGGATCTCATCGAAAGGGGAGAAGCCGAGGAAGCGATCCGTCTTCTCATAGAGGAATACTACGACAGAAAATACAGACGTTTCGGCGAGCCGGTGGCAACGATCAGCGCGGACGACCCTCAGGAGTGCCTCCGGTCCCTCAGGGAGCTTTACAATTATTGTGTAAATGAGGGTAAGGTTCCGGATCCTCATCTTCAGAGGTAGCGAGCCCCTGAAGAGGAAATCCCTCTCCGGAAAGAAGGATCCCCTGAACACAGGTTTGAGATACCTCCTCGAATTCAAGTACCTCGAGGCGAGCAAGTGGCTCCTTCTGGCACCCGACTCCTGGGAGAAGTACATCCTGCTGGCTCTCATAAACCTGAGCCTCGGACAGGAGGAGACGGCTCTGGACTTCTTCGATCAGGCGAAGGAATACCCCAGGATCACCGATCTCAGGATCTTCATCAGCTCCGGCGGTGAGACTGTGGAGGTAAACACCCGCACGGATCCGGATCTTCTTCTGAAAGGAGCCTGAGATCCGTTTTTCCTCCCCTTCCGTCCTGCATCCTCGTTTAAAATATTCCCCACAAGGGGATGGGAAGAAAGATAAAGTGCAAACTTCAGGAGAAGATTGTCAACGGAGAGCCCCTTACGGAGGAGGATTTCAGATTCCTCGGGGAGGTGGTCAAGGACGTTCTCACCTTCATGGCGCGGGAGAAGATCATACCCTCCCCCCAGAACTACGAGAGGTGGTTCAGAATATTCTGCTACGCCAAGGAAAACAACCTCAACCTCTCCAAAAACGAGCTTATAGACATCTACTTCGACCTCTATCAGGTGCGGGTGGACAGAAAGCAGGAGAGTTCGGCGAGCGTTGTCGAGAAGATAGTGGACGAACTCTTTGAAAACATTCAGAGGATATACACCAGCATCCACGAGCACGACAGGGGTATCTCGGAGGGAGGCGAGAGGCTGGAGAAGATAGCCTCGACCCTGCCGGCGGACGACGTTCAGAAAACCCTCAGCAGGATAATGCACGAGGTAAAGGGTCTCAAGAGCATAAACCGCAAGTTCATGAGGAAGCTCGAGGAGCAGAAGGAGGAGATAGCCCGGCTCAGGGACGAGCTCAGAAGGGTCAAGGAGGAGGCTAACGTCGATCCCCTGACGGGGTTGAGGAACAGGCGCTCCTTCGAAAGGACCCTCTCGGAGTTCTTCAGGGACTTCAAGAGGTTCGGCTACCCCTTCTCCGTCATCATGATGGATCTGGACGACTTCAAGAGCGTGAACGATAACTACGGACACCTCGCAGGGGATAAGGTCCTCAAGGAGATAGGGAACATCCTGAGGAACTACCTCAGAGCAAAAGACGTCCCCGCCAGAACAGGAGGGGAGGAGTTCACCATCATACTTCCGGGTATAACGAGGGAGGAAGCCCTCCTCGTAGCCGAGAGGCTCAGAAAGGTTATATCCAACCACACCGTCGATCACGATGACAAGAAGATAAGGGTAACGGCGAGCTTCGGGGTTTCCGAGATGAGGGAGGGGGTGGAGGCGCCGGAGGATCTCCTCAGGGAGGCGGACGAGAAGCTCTACACCGCAAAGAGGACGGGAAAGGACAAGGTGGTCGGCTGAGGGATGAAGGAGGAACTCATCCGGAGGCTCTCCTCGGAGGACAGAGCTGAGGTGAGGGACGCCATCGAAGCCCTCGCGGATTACGAGGATCCCGAGGTCATCCGGGCGGTGGTGGACGCGGTCCTCTCCAGAAGGAGCAGAGCTGTTCTCGAAGCAGCCAAGGA
>DRNB01000259.1 GCA_011375045.1 Aquifex aeolicus | reverse complement strand
AGGCCTGCAGTCCGGATAAGGGGTGTCGAGGGCGTGGACTCCTATGCCTATGCGTTTCACTCCAAAGGAATCCGCGAAGGCGGCGGCAACAGCAAGGAAGTTCAGGTTCCTCATGGGAACCGTTGTGGGAGGGGGTTCACCTTCAAGGTAGCTTCCAGCCGGAACCTCCACATCCTCATCTATCAGAGCGGAGCCTTTTATGCTCCTGTAAAGGGGAAGCTCCACGATGAGGTGCTCCCTTACCCCCGCTATCCGCGCCAGCTCCTGGGCGTAGCGGAGCTCTATACTGTGCTTCTGTCCGTAGCTGAAGGAGAGAGCGACGACCTCCCCGAACTCCCTTCTGGCAAGCCACAGCAGTGTGGCAGAGTCCATACCCCCCGAAAGGAGAACGATTGCTCCGCTCATGGGTTTAATTTTAGGATAAAGCTTGCTCCCTCATGAAGATACCGTACTTTCTATCACTCTTCTTTATGTGGGTCAGTAGCCACGACATTATGAGGGAGAGGGATCGGGTAAAGGCTCTGTGATCGTTTCTTTCAAACTCGTCTCTCACCTCCTTTATCATACCCGCCAGCGATCTGTGCAGTTTTACGTGGTTTTCGAGTTCCGGATAACCTATTTTCTCCATAAATCTTTCCTCATCACGTAAATGATTGAACAGAGCCTTTGTAAAATCTATCAGGATCTCCCTTGCCTTTTCCTTTTCGCCCTCTTTCAGAGCTGTGTGAAAGCTATTAGCCATATCTAACAGCCTCCTGTGCTGCTTATCCATCTCAGGAACACCTGTTTCAAATTCAGGACTCCACTCCATAAACATCTCTCTTCACCTCCTATTAGTTAATTCGGCACATTTTAAGGCTTGTTAAATGATTTCGGTTACAGAAAAACGGATCAAAAAAGAAAAAGTCAAAGCCCCCGCGGGGGCTGAAAAAGGGGGGTGTCCTTTCTAAAGGGTAAACTTCATGGTTCTTTCGTTCCATGTTGCGAAGAGGAGCCACAGGAAGGCAAGACCCACCAGCAGAGCAACTGCCCACCCGAGACCTATCGCGTCGGGTAGAAAGAGCTTTCTCCCTGTGGCGCTGGTAGCTCCCAGAAACTCGTAGAAGGAGGAAAAGGTCTGGAGAACCTTCGGCTCCACCTTCCTGTAGAGGAAGGCGAAGACAGAGCCCGCGAGAGCGTAAAAGAGCAGAGCGGTGGCGTTTTTGAGAGAGCCTTCCCCCGCCCGCCACATGCTTCCCACGGAGCAACCGCCCGCCAAGGTCATACCCACACCGAAGATAAACCCTCCTATCAGGGAACCCACCGGAAAGGAGGGAGCCACCATCATGGGTTTAACCGCGGGGGGAGCTGTCAGCTCCATGGAAAGAATATCCTGAACATCCTGAAGCTCCACGATACCCATAAGCGGGGAGAACTTCACCACAGCGCCAAAGACCGCCGCCACCATAAGGGCAAGGGCTGCCGCTCTGGTCATCTCTCCCTCGCCGGTCATGAAGGGTTCCCTGAAGGCTCTAACGAAGCAGAAGCGGGTCCTCTGGCTCACCACGCCGAGGAGAACGCCGAAAAAGACCAGCGAACCTGCACTCACCTGAACCGATCCCAGCCCCAGGGCAGGGTTGTAGGTAGAGACCTTTTTGTCGAGAAACGTTATGAGGAGGAGGGCAACCACCAGCAGCGCGGCTCCGGAGAAGACCTGAAGCCTGAGGGGAACCTCGACGGCTCTGCCGGGGGTTCCCCATCCCCTTGTGAGTAGCCATACGTAAGTCCTCAGCCCCAGATACACCCCCACCCCGAGACCCACCATAACTGTAAGGGCGGAGGCGGAGAGGGCGGAGAACCCTACCAGAAACGCCCCTATGGTGCACCCGAAGGCAAGGAATGCCCCCACACCCATGAGGATACCGCCAAAGACACCCAGAATAAACTCTCTGAAGCTTGGTACGCTTATCCTGAAATCACCGCCGAGCAGAGCGGATATGAGGGCGCCCAGCAGAAAGGACCAGTTTATAAGAGCTGTGAACTGCCAGAGGGGACTCTGAACCTCCGCATCCGGATACAGCAGGGGTTTGAGTAGGTTGTCCCCCCATACTATTATTCCGTTCGTAACGCCCCACGGCGTTCCCCAGACAAACATGAGGGCGACCACAAAGCCCATCACAACGCCGCCCACCCAAGGAGGCCACTGCCTCCTGAAAAGCTGAGTGTATATCTCCTTTACACTCTCCATTACCAAGAGATATGTTAGTGCATCTGCTCGTCCCGAGGCTAAAAGAAAGTCTTATAGGGCTATAAATCTATCGCTTATAGAGGCTGGTATTTCTCCAGCGCCGGAACCCTTGCATTTCTGGCAGAAGTAACATATCTAATTTGAAACCGGAGGACGCAGAGGTGGCAGAAGCGAGGATACTCCTTGTCGAAGACGACAGGATACTGGCGCAGAGTCTTGCCAAATACCTGAGAATGCACGGCTTCGATGTAACGGTGGCTTACAGCTTCTCCTCCGCGGTCGACGAGCTCGAGAGAAAGAGGTTCGATGTCTATGTCCTCGACGTTAACCTCGGGGACGGAGACGGTATAGAGCTCCTCGAAGATCTGAGAGCCTTCAGGGACGATACACCCACCATATTCATCAGCGCCCTCACGGATATCGGGACGGTGGTCAGGGGATTCAACGCCGGTGCGGAGGACTACATAAAGAAACCCTTCGATCCGGAGGAGCTTCTGATCCGGATAAAGGCACGCCTCAAAAAGCAGGAGGAGAGCCTCCGTTACGGGGACGTGGTTTACCGGGAGGGAAGGTTCTTTAAAGGAGAGGAGGAGATAGATCTGGGAGAGGTTCAGAGAAACATCCTGCTGAAGCTTCTCAGGAACAGGGGGCGCGTTGTAACGAAGGAGGAGCTTTACGACTACATGGTTAATCCCTCCCCCCTTGCCCTGCGGGTTATGATATCCAAGCTCAAGAAGAAAACCGGTATCGATATAAAATCCGTCAGAGGGTTAGGGTACACCGTTGATTAGGCGCTTTCTCCCGCGAACGTCCTACGAAAGAGAATCCCTCCTCAAGAGCTTTGTCCT
>DRNB01000258.1 GCA_011375045.1 Aquifex aeolicus | reverse complement strand
GTCTTCCACCCCCAGGGGGATTCGGGGTGCTTGCCCCTCGTTTTGCCCTCGCCTCCTCCGTGCGGGTGATCCACCGGATTCATAGCCGTTCCCCTCGTGTGGGGTCTCCAGCCCAGCCAGCGGGCTCTGCCCGCCTTACCCAGCTTTATAAGCTCGTGCTCCGCAAGACCCACCTTCCCTATGGTAGCCATGCAGCGCTCGTGGATCAGCCTCATTTCCCCCGAGGGTAGCCTTAACTGAACGTAGCTACCTGTTCTTCCGAGCACCTGAGCGAAGGTGCCGGCGGATCTCGCGAGCTGTCCCCCTTTGCCGGGCTTCATCTCTATGTTGTGAACCACCGTTCCCACCGGAACGAACTTGAGGGGCATGGCGTTCCCCGGCTTTATCTCGGGAAGCTCCCTGCCAGCCATCGCATCTTCATAGCTTATGGACATGACCTGATCGCCCACCTTCAGGTTCTCGGGCCAGAGGATGTACCTTTTCTCACCGTCCGCATAGTGGAGTAGGGCTATCCTCGCGCTCCTGAAGGGGTCATACTCTATGGCGGCTACCCTTGCGGGCACAAGGCTCTTGTCCCTTTTGAAATCTATGATCCTGTAAAGCTTCTTGTGTCCTCCCCCCCTGTGGCGCGACGTGATCTTGCCCTGCTGGCGGGATCTGCCCTTTGCCCTGTGCCACCACACAACGAGGGACTTCTCAGGTTCAGACTTCGTTATCTCCGAAAAATCGTAGAGAACGGCGTGTCTTGTGCCGTTGGTTACAGGTTTCAGCTTCCTTACACCCATCTTAACGCTCCTTAACCTGCAAAGTTGAGCAGATCTATACTCTCACCGGGCTCGAGGGTAACCACCGCTTTCTTCCACTTCCTCGTGTACCCGTACTGTCTGAAGCGACCGAGGACCCTCTTCTTCTTGGGTTTGACGATCATGGTGTTCACCTTTCTGACCTTTACACCGAAGAGCTCCTCTACGGCGTTCTTTATCTCCGACTTGGAGGCATCGAGGGCTACTTCGAAGGTGTATTTGCCCAGATCCTCCATGAGCCGGTTGCTCTTCTCCGTTATCACGGGTCTGATTATTACCTCGTAAGGTTTCCTCTGGCTCATGCCTCTACCCTCTTGTAGATGCCTTCGAGAGCTGATCTGATCAGGACGAGCCTGTCGCTCCAGAGTATATCGTAAACGTTAAGACCCTCTACGGTCAGAACTCTGACGTTTGGCAGGTTTCTGAAGGATTTGTAAATCACCTCCTCCTTGGAGGGAAGGACGATCAGAACCTTCTCCGAGGCTAACCCCATGCTTTCGAGGAACCTCAGGGCTTCCTTTGTCTTTGGTCTGTCTCCCAGATCTATAGCTTCCACTATTAGAATGGCGCCGTTCTGCGCCTTGTCGGAGAGAGCCATCTTCAGGCCGAGCTTTCTTACCTTTTTGGGGAGGGGATACCAGTAGTCCCTCGGTTTGGGACCGTGAGCTACACCACCCCCCACGAGGATGTTGGCACCCCTGTCGCCCCGTCTGGCGTGCCCGGTTCCCTTCTGGGGGAGTATCTTCCTTCCACTGTAGGCGACCTCACCCCTGGTCTTTGTGGAGTGGGTTCCCTGTCTGCGGGAGGCTAACTGCCACTTTACCACCTCCCAGAGGACGTGTTTCTTCACCTTTACCCCGAAGACGTCGTCCCTTACCTCTACATCTCCTATCTTCATGACTCTGCACCCGCCTTCAGAAGGTTCTCCACAAGAGCTCTGAGCCTCTGCTGCTTGAGCTGCTGTTTCTTTCTGGAAGCGATCCTGCTCCGCTCTATAAATATCAGCCCCCCGTTGGGACCGGGAACGGATCCCTTCAGGAGAATCAGCCTCTCCTCTGGAAGCACGTCCACCACCAGAAGGGACTGAACCCTTACCCTCTCCGCTCCGTAGTGTCCGGGCATCTTCTTACCCTTCCACACCCTGCCCGGATCCGTTCTGTTGCCTATGGCACCGACGGCTCTGTGGTATCTGTGTCCGTGGGACCTCGGGAATCCGGAGAAGTCCCACCTCTTCATGGCACCGGCGAAGCCTCTGCCCTTCGATATTCCCAGCACGTCCACGAGATCTCCGGGGGAGAAGATCTCCTCTATCTTCAGCTCCTGGCCTTCCTCGAACTCCTGTGGGTTCTCGACTCTGAACTCCTTAAGATACCTCAGGAGCTTCAGATTCTTCTTCTGAAAGTGTCCGAGGAGCGGTTTCGTCAGATGCTTTTCCTTGGCGGCTACCGCTCCCACCTGCACGGCTGTGTAACCGTCCCTCTCGGGGGTTTTTACCTGAACAACGTAGTTTTCAGGGACCTCCACGACGGTAACGGGAATCGCTGTTCCGTCAACCGTGAAGACCCTTGTCATTCCAGCCTTTCTGCCTATAACTCCTATGCCCATACGTCAACCCCTCATCTTTACCTCTACATCGACGCCTGCGGGAAGGCTTATCTCCATGAGAGCCTCTATGGTCTGGGGGGTAACCCTCGTTATGTCCAGTATGCGGGCGTGCTCACGTATTTCGAAGTGCTCCCTCGATTGCTCGAACTTGTGGGGTGATCTGAGCACACACCACTTCCTTATGCGGGTCGGCATGGGTATGGGACCTTTCACAACACCTCCGGTTCTCCTGACGGTTTCTATGATCTTCCTGACGGACTCGTCCAGAAGCTTGTAATCGTATGCTCTGAGCCTTATCCGTATCCTGTCCTGCTCCATAACCCGTTACTCCTTAGTCGAGGATTTTGGTGACCACACCGGCACCCACAGTTCTGCCACCTTCCCTGATGGCAAACCTCAGACCTTCCTCCATAGCCACAGGCGCTATCAGCTCCACTTCAAGCTCCACGTTGTCCCCGGGCATCACCATCTCCACCCCCTCAGGCAGCTTCACCACCGTCCCCGTTACGTCCGCAGTCCTGAAGTAAAACTGAGGTCTGTAGTTCAGGAAGAACGGCGTGTGCCTTCCCCCCTCTTCCTTTGACAGTATGTAAACCTGAGCTCTGAACCTCCTGTGGGGTGTTACACTCCCAGGCTTTGCCAGAACCTGTCCCCTCTCCACATCGTCCTTTCCAACACCCCTGAGCAGAACCCCCACGTTGTCCCCAGGGAGAGCCTCGTCCAGAATCTTCCTGAACATCTCTATGGAGGTAGCCACAGTTTTCAGAGGCTCCT
>DRNB01000257.1 GCA_011375045.1 Aquifex aeolicus | reverse complement strand
TCACAAGGGGTGCGGAGAGGATCTCGGAGGTCGCCGCCCGTTTCACCCTCGACGCCATGCCCGGAAAGCAGATGAGCATAGACGCGGACCTGAACGCGGGACTCATCACGGAGGAGGAAGCCCGGAGCAGAAGGGAGAAGCTCGAGCGGGAGGCTTCCTTCTACGGAGCCATGGACGGCGCCAGCAAGTTCATAAGGGGGGATGCCATAGCCGCCCTCATCATACTCTTCCTCAGCCTTGTGGGAGGTCTGCTGGTGGGTATCGTCTTCAGGGGTATGGACTTCATGTCCGCCCTGAGCACCTACACCCTGCTCACCGTCGGTGAGGGTCTCGCCTCCCAGATACCCGCCCTTCTCCTTTCCACCTCCGCAGGTCTCATAACCACCAAGGCGTCCTCGGAGGAGGAGGTGGGTAGCGCCATCGCGGAGGAGTTCTCCAGAGAGCCGAAGGCTCTTCTCTTCTCCTCCGTCTTGCTCATCTTCATAGGACTTATACCCGGTCTGCCAAAGCTCCCCTTTTTGTTCATGGCGGGGGTGCTGGGGGGACTCTACTACGTCATGAACAGAAGCCTGAGGGAGAAGCAGATAAAGGAACTGGAGAAGCTGGTGGAGGAGCAGAAGAAGGAGCAGAAGAAAAAGGAAGAGAGCGAGGAGGAGCTTGTGCCCCAGCCCGACCCCATAACCATGGAGGTGGGATACGGACTCATCCCCTACGTGGATGAAAGTCAGGGAGGGGACATACCCCAGAGGATAAGAACCATGCGCAAGCAGATAGCTCAGGAGTTCGGCGTCATAGTTCCCCTCGTCCACATAAGGGACAACCTGAAGCTTAAACCCAATCAGTACAGGATCCTCATAAAAGGCATAGAGGCGGACAGCTACGAGATCATGCCCGGCTACCTCCTCGCCGTCGATCTTGGAACAGCCCGGGGGAAGCTGGAGGGTATAGAGACAAAGGAGCCCGCCTTCGGACTCAAGGCTTACTGGATACCCGAGGACAGGAAGGACGAGGCTCAGAGCAGAGGCTACATGGTGGTCGATATAAGCACCGCTATAATGACCCACCTTTCGGAGGTCATCAAGAGGAACCTCCACGAGCTTTTAGGCAGAAACGAGGTGATAGAGCTGATAGACAGACTCTCCAAAAGGTATCCCAGAGTTGTGCAGGACATAGTTCCCGAACAGGTCCCCGTCTCGGTGGTTCACAGGGTTCTCCAGAACCTCCTGAGGGAGGGTGTCCCCGTGAACGACCTGCTCACAATTCTGGAGACCCTCGCGGACTACATAGAGCAGACCAGAGATCCGGACACGCTCACCGAGTACGTCCGTCAGAACCTCTCCAAGAGGATCACGAGGATGTACATGACCGACGGAACCCTCTACGCCCTTGCCCTTTCGCCCAGAACGGAGGCGAAGCTCCTCCACCTCATAAACGAAGGCAAGGAGGACGAATTCATAGACATAGTTCTCAACAAACTCTACAAAAAGATCTCCAAGGAGATCGAAAAGTTCGTTCAGTTTCAGGCTACACCCCTCCTCCTTACCTCCGCAAATCTGAGGCGTTACGTCAGGAAGGCTTTGGAGCCCTACCTGCCCCAGCTTGCGGTTTTATCCTATAATGAACTTGAAAAACAGGTGAACATGAAGATATTAGGATTGATAGATGAGGACTGAAAAGATAATCGTAGCCTCACTTCAGGAGGCGGTGGAGGAGCTGAAGAGAACATACGGAGATAACGCGATCGTCCTCTCCTCCCGGGTTGTCAGGAGGCGGAGGTGGCGTTTCCTCCCCTTCTTCAAGACCACCCTCCTGGAGGTTACGGTGGGTATTCCCGAAAACGAAAGCGACTTTCAGCGGGAGTTCGAGGAGAAGCTGAAGGTTTACGAGGAGCTCGAGCGCCTCAGGAGCACGCTAAGCGAGGTTATGAAGAACGTTAAGGTTCAGGAGGAGAGGGATCAGCCCCGGCAGGAGGAGGAAGAAGGCTTTTCCCTGAGAGCCCAGAGGATCATATCCCGAATGGTTTACCGGGGTGTCAGGAAGGACATAGCGAGG
>DRNB01000256.1 GCA_011375045.1 Aquifex aeolicus | reverse complement strand
TGTTCTGATAATATCGTCGTGCTTAAATTCATACAGATTTTTCAGTATATAAGGCATAATATCCTTACCTTTACCCACATAGATCTCCGAATTTTTTGGAGATACACTCTTTTCTATGTAAATTATGTTGATTTTCCTCAGGAACTCCCTGAATCGTTTTATGTATACAAGATCTTCCGCGTCAACCTGCAAATGCAGGGTTTTGTTTTCGTATCCTATTCTGAGCCTAATAGTGAAATTTATTTCATCGTCGATGGATTTGAACTGACCTTTAAAGCTTATTCTGGCATTTACTTTATCTCCGACAACGTGTCTGCGCCATATCAGCGCCTTAATGGTATTGAAGGTATCTAATCCAAAGATAGGAGCAAAAAACTCCCTGCTTACGTATATCCTGTATTCATCCTTTCCTCTACGGGAGTATACATAAAGGTTATCCAGGTTTTCAGCAAACATTTTCAGAGCTTTGAGGTAAAAAAGGACTCCAAAAAGCAGTGAGGTTTTTCCTGAATCGTTCTCACCTACTATAACATTTGCCTTATCAAACAGAACCGGCTTTTCAAATTTCAATCTTCTGAAGTTTTCTATATAGAGGGAATGGAGAATAAATCTATCAGGGATATGTGCTTTTACAACTTCCGCTTTAATCAGGAAGTTATAGATAAGATCAAGGGTTTTACGAATGCCTTCCTTTATTTCAAAATCACTTTCCGATTCGTATATTTTTATATACAATGGACTGTTGTAGTGTAGATAAAACACCCCATACGTTCCAAGCCTTGAAGGCTTAATTTTTTCCTCCGGAATCATATAGAATCCTTTTCCTCTTAACTTCTCTTTAAATGGATAGAGCCTATCATAAAGCCATTTCCAGACTTCTTTGCTCTTTGCTTCTAACATAAAGCCTCTTTCTGAAACATTTATCTGAATCGTTTCTCCGTTTACACTTTCTATTTCAATAATAACTCTTGAAAAACCAATAGGTTTAATGAAAACGTAAGGGTGCTCCTTCTTATTTAGCGCTTCCTTTATCCACAATGCAAATTTGTCAGCTTTAAACTTATTGTAGTCTTCCACCTTTTCCCGTCCTCCCGAGGAACCCACTCTTCCAGAAAGCGAACCAGAGCCTGCGGTCTGACCCCCAGCCTCTCCGCCAGCTGACGCACCTTCATAATTGTGCTGTTAAGTTATTATTATACGCTGCATCTTGAAAAGAGAGCTGGAGGAGCATATACTTTTTTCTTGGCAGTCCCCGTAGCTCAGGCGGATAGAGCGCGAGATTCCTAATCTCGAGGTCGGAGGTTCGAGTCCTCCCGGGGACGCCATACCTCTGTTCTTCTGTTGCCGGAGGATTCCCGGCGGGGTTATAATATCCTTACAGGCCCGGTAGCTCAGTTGGTAGAGCACCCGGCTGAAAACCGGGGTGTCGGCGGTTCGATTCCGCCCTGGGCCATTTTAAAGGTTTTCCCTGAAGATGTCCCGCAGGAAGCTTCTCACCACCTCCTTCCAGTTCCTCTTTCCCTCCTCGACCTCATCGAGGGTTTGCTCCATCCGGGCTGTGAACTCGTAGTCCATGAGAACCGGAAAGTTCTCCATCAGATAGTCCACCACGGAGAAGGCGATCTCGGTGGGGATCAGACTCTTCCTCCGGAGGTGCACGTAACCCCTGCGCTTCAGAGTTTTTACCACCGTGGCGTAGGTGGAGGGTCTCCCGATCCCCAGCTTCTCGAGGGCTTTTACGAGGGAACCCTCCGTGAACCTCGGCGGGGGCTGGGTTTTCCGCTCCTCGATGTAAACCTTTAAAGGCTTCAGAAGCTCGCCTTCCTCCAGCTCCGGGAGATCCTCCTCCTTCAGCTCCGCGGGATACACCCTGCTCCAGCCGTCGAACTCCACCCTGACACCTCTGATCTTCATGCTCAGGGGTCTTTTGAGGTCCGGAGCGTTTACCTCCAGGATTACCTCCTGCCTCTCGACGAGCATGTCAGCCATCAGGCTGGCGAGCGTCCTCCTGTATATGAGGTCGTAGAGGGCACCTGCGTCTCCTCCCGCTACCTTTGTGCCGGGTTCGGTTGGTCTTATGCACTCGTGGGCACCCTGAGAGGTGGGGCGCTCCCTGAACTTCCTGAGTCTCCCCACGTAGCTCTTTCCGTAGGTTCTCTCTATGTGGGAGAGGAACTCCCGCGCTTTCTCCGCGCTCATCCGGTAGCTGTCGGTTCTGGGGTAGGTTATGCTCCCCTGTTCGTAGAGGGTCTGGGCGAGCGTCTGGGTCTTCTCAGGGGAAAACCCGAGCCTTGCGTTCGCCTCGCTCTGGAGGGAGGAGGTTATGAAGGGTCTGGGGGAGACGATCTTCTCTGTTCTCTTATCTACT
>DRNB01000255.1 GCA_011375045.1 Aquifex aeolicus | reverse complement strand
CTGATCCGGATGAAGGGAAACCGCTGTCTGCAAACGTCGGGTATCCTGTTTCCGCTCTCCACGATCGTTTCCCCCTCCCCTCTCTCGGAGATATCCACACCTAAGGCTTCGAGGGACGATTCGAGCTTTGCCCTGAAGGATTCGGGGATCTGGGGATAGGGGGAGAGCAGCTCCTTCTTCACCTCCACAGCTACCTCTATTCCGAAGATCCTCAGAATAAAGGCGAGTTCACAGGCGGAGGCGTCCTCCCCCCTCAGAAGGACCTTTCCCGCAGGTGTTACCCTGCCCGTAAGCAGATCTTCGGGAGACGTGCCCTGCCCGGCGCGCCTGGAGCCACAGGCTAAAACTATGTAGTCCCCTTTCAGCCTCTCCCTTCCGACCCTGACAACCTTCTCCTCCACAAGCTCGGCTTCACCCCTCACGAGGACGAGACCGAGTTTCCTCAGGTGCTCCTCGGCAAGGGTTCTGAGACGGGAAACCTTTTCCTGCGCACCCGCCACAGCCTCCTTCCAGGAAAGATCGGGTCTCTTTCCCGTCAGCTCCCTGACCCTCAGGAGGCTCAGCGCAGTCTGATAGAGGATGTCCTTCGGGATGCAACCTGCGTTCAGACACAGCCCGCCGAAGGCTTTTCTTTCAACAAGACACACCCTTTTGCCCTTCTCTAAAAGGAGCTTCGCCGTTTTGTAGCCGGCCGGCCCGCTCCCGATAACGATAACGTCGAAGCGCCTCTCCACACTTTACCCCCTGATCCGGAGGAAAGATTGTAACCCGGACCGAACGCTCAGCTCACAAGATCGTAGCTCCTCAGGAGAGCCTCCGCTATGTCGGGGCGCATAATGGTGCTGGGGGGTATCTGTCCCTTACGGATCAGCTTTCTTATGTGGGTCATGCTGATGTAAGTTCTGTTCTCCTTAGGATGACCGCAGCTCTTATCCGAAGCTATTGTGTCGCAGAGGGAGCAGTAAAATACGGCGGTTACCCTGATGATCTCTATCTCTATATCCGCGGGGAGGCTGTCGAATATTCTGTGGGCGGCGTAGGGATCGTAAAAGTCTCCCACACCTGCGTGATCCCTGCCCACTATAAAGTGGGTGCATCCGAAGTTCTTTCTTATCAGAGCGTGGAAGACCGCCTCCCTTGGTCCCGCATACCTCATGGCGGTTGCCAGTCCGGAGAGAAGGACCCTGTTTCTGGGATAGTAGTTGTTTATGAGCAGATCGTAAGCTCTGAGTATATCCTTCGCATCGAAGTCGTCCGCCTTCTTCCAGCCCAGAACCGGGTGTATCAGAATCCCGTCGCTTATCTCCAGACCGAGCCTCTGAAGATACTCGTGAGCTCTGTGGGGAGCGTTCCTCGTCTGGAAGCCCACAACCCGTTTCCAGCCTCTGTATTCGAAGATCCTGCGGGTGTCTTCGGGATCCAGGATCCACTCTCTGAAGGGGGTGTCCACCCTGTCCAGAAGCCAGACATCACCGCCTATAGCCCACTCACCCTTGGCGTAAAAGTGGGAGACCCCCGGATGCTCCTCGCTGTCCGTTCCCCAGATCAGCTTGGCTATCCTCCTGAGATCGAGCCTGTAAACTTCCTTCACATCGAGGACCGCCTTCACCCCTTCCTTCGAATTCCTGAGGAGGACTCTGTCGCCCTTGGAGAAGGGTGGCTCCTCCCTGAGCTGAAGGAGGATAGGTATGGTCCAGACGTTACCGTCCGGAAGCTGCATGTTGTAAGCTATGGAGAACAATTCCTCCTTGGTCATAAAACCCCTCAGGGGGCTGAAGACTCCTGTCGCTATGTTCTCCACATCCAGAAGAACCTCCCTGTCCACCTTAAGGGAGGGATAGAGGGAGCTGTCCCGAAGTATGCTCTCCTTCTCCCTCTCCGGAATGATCCTGTTGATCAGCTCTCCGCCGTGGGGTTTCAGCATCCTACCACCTCCTTTAGGGTTCTGAAAGTCTTTGCGAATTCAACCACCCTGCCCACCACAAAGAGAGCGGGGGGGCTGACCTCCACAGCACCCTCCGCCACCTCCGCAAGGGTGGAGAAGATAACCTTCTCCTCCTTCCACGTGCCCTTTTCCACAAAGGCAACCGGCTCCTCCGAAGCCCTTCCCGCTTTTATAAGTTCCGTAGCTATCCTTCGTCTGTTTCTGACACCCATCAGGATTACAAGGGTTCCCACCTTTCGGTAAACCGACCAGTCCGCATTTTCATCGTTGCCCGCCACCACCGTAAAAGAGGAGGAGCACCCCCTCAGGGTGAGGGGGATGCCCACAAGCTCGGGAACCCCTGTGCAGGAAGATATGCCCGGGACCACTTCAACTTCAACCCCCCGCTCCACAAAGTAAATAAGCTCCTCGGCACCCCTCCCGAAGATAAAGGGATCACCCCCCTTGAGACGAACTACCTTCAGCCCTGCGGCGAGGTAGCGTTCCGTCAGTCTGTATATAAGCTTCTGCTTCCGATGCTGCTCACCTGCTTTCTTTCCCACGTAAAGGGCTGTGGCTGAGGGTTTCGTATAGCTCAGGATCTCCGGATTCACGAGCCTGTCGTAGAGAACCACGTCCGCTTCTCTGAGCACCTCGTAAGCTCTCAGGGTAATCAGCTTAGGATCTCCGGGTCCGGCACCGACTATGTAGAGCTTCCCCATCACAGATGCACCCCCTTACCTATGAGCACACCACCCAGAACAGCCAGAAAGCTGAGAAGAGCGTATCTCAGAGCCTCCTGGGGCAGCAGACGCACCAGCTTTGCCGACAGAGGCGATCCCACCATTCCCCCTATGAGGAGTCCCAGCAGAACCTCCGGATGAAGGTTTCCAAAACTCAGATGGACCGCTCCCCCCACGATGGAGATCACCGAGCCGAACAACAGACTCGTTCCTATAACCGCCGGCACACTCAGGGAGGTAACGCTGAGCAGGAGAAGCTCCACCAGAACGCCGGCTCCCACCGAACTGAATCCCACTTCGATCCCTATGAGGAAAGAAACGGGGGGCAGGATCCATCTGATCCCACCCTCCCTCAGGTGGAGCGGCTTTATCTTCCTCACGGAGAAAAAGAGATTAACGAGGGCTGACACGAGGACTATTCCCCCCAACAGAACCAGAATCACATCCCTGTTTACGGGGAACACACTGATCCCCCGGGAACCTATGAGAACTCCGGGAACACCTCCGCTCAGGAGCAGAAGGAGAACGTTTTTGTCGTACAGGTTCTTTAGAAAATAAAGGGTGCCAGCGTAGGCTTTTACAACCGCCGAGAACAGGAGGGCAGTGCCCACAGCAACCGCAGGATCGAGATCCAGAAGAACGATCAGGAGAGGCGTCGTTACTATGCCGGCTCCCACGCCGGTGAGTCCAATAAGCAGAGAGACAAGGAAGCCTATCAGGATCTCCAAGGATCCTCCTCCTTACAGTTTGAGGGGAAGGGAAAAGCCCACCTCTTTCCCTATCTCAGCGACCTCTTCGAGGAGAGCCCTGACACCCTCGGAGTGGATATCCGATCTGTCCTCAGAAGGCAGGGACAGGAAGGAGACACCCTCCTCCAGAGGGAGTGCCACCCACATCCACCTGTCCCCATCTCTGGCAAAGGCTCTCCTTCCGTTGAAGCTTGTCTCCCGCCACCCACGGCGCCGGAGAGCCTCTTCGAGACGATCTCTATCTATCGGATCCGCCACGTTTACCGCCATCCTCTATGCCCTCCAGAACCTTGTCCGCTATCTTCTCGAATCCACCGGTTTCGAGGCTACAGTGCATTCCGCACTCCTTGGGGGCGTTCTTCTCCCACCACCATCTGCCCGCCCGCGGATCGTCGTAGGGGGCTACCGGTCTGGTGCAGGGCAGACAGCCTATACTCTTGTATCCTCTCTCATACAGCTCGTTGTAGGGAACCCCGTTCTTCTTGATGTAATCCCAGACCTCTCTCTCCGTCCAGTCAGCCAGGGGGTTGACCTTTACTATCTGACCGTGGTCGTGATCTACCTCTATCTTCATGATGTTGTGCCTGCTCGCCCACTGCTCCCTTCTGAGCCCCGTTACCCATGCGGAGACCTTGCCAAGCGCCCTCACCAGAGGTCTCACCTTCCTGACATGACAGCAGAGGTGTCTCAGCTCCACCGATCTGTAGAAGAGGTTGATTCCGAACTTTCTCACCATCTCCTCCACGTCCGAGCTGTCGGGGAAGTAAACCTCTATCCTCAGACCGTACTTCTCCTCCACCTTCTCCATGAGCCTGTAAGTCTCCTCGTGGAGCCTGCCGGTGTCCACCGTAAAGACCCTGACCTCCGGATTCTGGCGCCACGCCATATCCAGCAGAACCATGTCCTCAGCCTGTCCGCTCCAGGCTATGTAGAGTTCAGGGTGAAAGTTTTCGATCGCCCACCCTATCACCTCCTCAGCGCTCGCGTCCTCGTACTCGACCGCAAGCTCATGGATTTCGAGCTCATCGAACTTCATCGCTCACACCTCCTGCAAGAGCTAAGATAAACTGAACTTCGTCTCCTTCCTTAAGCTCTGTATCGAGACCCTTCAGATACTTCACGTCCTCCTCGTTTACAAAGACGTTTATGGCGGATTTGATCTCACCGTCCTCCTTGAGGAGTCTGTTTTTAACGCCGGGGT
>DRNB01000254.1 GCA_011375045.1 Aquifex aeolicus | reverse complement strand
CAGCAGAGCCTTGAGCTCCCGAATTCTGTCTCTCAGGCGGGCGGCTTTTTCGAACTCCCAGTTCTGAGCCGCTCTCCACATCTCCTTCTCCAGCTTTGCCACCTCCTTGAGGAGATCCTCCTCGGTTTTGATCCCTGCGGGCAGCTCCGTGGGCAGTTTTACGTAGTCCAGCTCCTCTAAAGCCAGCAGCTCCTTTACCGGTTTTACTACGCTGCGGGGTGTTATGCCGTGCCTCCGGTTGTACTCCTCCTGCTTTGCTCTCCTCCTGCCGGTCTCCTCGATGGCTCTTTTCATGGATTCCGTTATCCTGTCCGCGTAGAGAACGGCTTTGCCGTTTACGTTTCGGGCGGCGCGTCCTATGGTCTGTATGAGGGAGGTGTAGCTTCTGAGGAAACCCTCCTTGTCCGCTTCGAGAACAGCCACAAGGGAAACCTCCGGCAGATCGAGTCCCTCCCTCAGCAGGTTGACCCCCACAACCACCTCCACGGTGCCTTCCCTCAGTTCCTTTACCACCTTGGCTCTCTCCAGGGCGTCGAGCTCCGAGTGCATGTAGGTCGCCTTTATCCCTCTCTCCGTCAGGTAATCGGCAACCTCCTCAGCTAAGCGTTTTGTGGTTGTAAGAACGAGACTTCTCTCCCCCCGCTTTCTCCGCTCCTTTACCTCCCTGATGAGATCCTCGAGCTGATTGCGGGTGGGTCTGACCTCCACCTCGGGATCCAGAAGACCCGTGGGGCGGACTATCTGCTCCACCACCCTGCCTGTGCACCGCTCCAGCTCCCACTGGCCGGGGGTGGCTGAGACGTAGATGACCTGATTTATCCTCTCGAGAAACTCCTCGAACTTCAGGGGTCTGTTATCGAGGGCGGAGGGAAGCCTCCATCCGTACTCCACCAACTTCTCCTTCCGGGAGCGGTCGCCGTTGTACATGGCTCTGATCTGAGGAACAGTCATGTGGGATTCATCGATTATCAGCAGGAAGTCCTCCGGAAAGTAATCCATGAGCGTGAAGGGAGGCTCCCCCGGTTTCCTGCCGTCGAAGTAACGGGAGTAGTTCTCGATCCCCTTGCAGTGTCCGAGCTCCCTTATCATTTCGATGTCGTAGGCTGTCCTCTGATAGAGCCTCTGAGCCTCCACGTGCTTTCCCTGTCTTCTGAACCACTCCACCCTTTCCTTCAGATCCCTCTCTATCTCCTCGAGGGCTTTCTCGACCGCAGGTTTGGGGGCTACGTAGTGGGAGGCGGGGAACAGGGAGAACTCCTCCACCTCCTCGATCACGTGTCTGTTCAGGGTGTCTATGAGGACTATCCTCTCCACCTCATCGTCCCAAAGCTCGATTCTGACGGTGTAGTCCTCTGCTGTGGAGGGAATTACCTCCAGAGCGTCCCCCTTGACCGCGAAGGTCGCTCTCCTGTAAGCGTAGTCGTTTCTCTGATAACCCATCTCCACCAGCTTCCGGATGGTTTTGGACAGGCTCAGATAGCTTCCTTTTTTTACCCTCACCTTCAGGCTTTCGTAGTTCTCGGGTGAACCGAGACCGTATATGCAGGAGACGGAGGCGACCACGATAACGTCCCGCCGTTCGAGAACGGAAACGGTCGCCGAGTGCCTGAAGCGTTCGAGGGTTTCGTTTATGCTGGCGTCCTTCTCTATGTAGAGATCCTTTTCAGGTATGTAAGCCTCCGGCTGGTAGTAGTCGTAGTAGGATACGAAGAACTCGACGGCGTTGTGGGGAAAGAGCTCCTTAAACTCCCTGTAGAGCTGGGCGGCGAGTATCTTGTTGTGGACCACCACGAGGGTGGGTCTGTTGTAGAGGGCTATGACGTTCGCTAAGGTAAAGGTTTTGCCTGTTCCCGTTGCTCCGAGGAGAACCTGCTCCCTGACGCCTTTTTCGAGGTTGTTCAGAAGCTCCTCGATGGCTTTCGGCTGATCCCCCGCGGGTTTCAGGTCGGTTGTCAGCTCGAAGCATCCCTGAGCGGTTTCCATAGAAGATAAAGATACACACCCCACGGGAAACAGGAAAGTCCCCGGGAGCCTCAGAGCCTGTTTCTTCTGTCGGTTCCCCTGTAACCCACCATCTCCTTTAGGGCTTCCGCCAGCTCCCTGATCTCCTTCTGGGCTCCCCTGTGGGTTCTCAGGGTTATGAAGTTGTCGAGGGAGATCCTCGGGACCGTCCAGTAGAACCTCGTTTTCATGAACTGGGGCAGCACCCCCCGGGCGAGCTCCTT
>DRNB01000253.1 GCA_011375045.1 Aquifex aeolicus | reverse complement strand
CTTCGGGAGATTGCGGAGCTGAAGGAGGAAGGAACTAAAGAAGAGTAAATAGGAGAACCGTATTCTCCTATAATTAACCATAAATGGAGTTCGAAGCGGTAATCGGTCTCGAGATCCACGTCCAGATGGATACGGAAACAAAGATGTTCTGCGCCTGCAGGGTGGAGTTCGGGGCGGAGCCCAACACCAACGTCTGCCCCGTCTGTCTGGGAATGCCCGGATCCCTCCCCGTGATAAACAGGAAAGCGGTGGAGTTCGCTATCAGAGCCTCCTTAGCTCTGAACTGCAGGGTTCACAGGGAATCCATCTTCGCCCGCAAGAACTACTTTTATCCGGACCTGCCCAAAGGCTATCAGATATCCCAGTACGAGAAACCCATAGCCACGGAAGGCTGGCTCGATATAGAGCTTCCCGATGGTTCGGAGAAGCGCGTGAGGATCAGGAGGCTTCACATAGAGGAGGATGCGGGCAAGAACATCCACGAGGGTAACAAGAGCTACGTCGATCTCAACAGAGCCGGAACACCCCTCATGGAGATAGTAACGGAACCCGATTTAAGATCCCCGGAGGAAGCGAGGATCTTCCTGGAAACGCTGAGGAACGTGATGAGGTACACGGGCGTATCGAAGGCGGATATGGAGAAGGGACAGCTCCGCTGTGATATAAACGTCTCCGTCAGACCGAAGGGCTCCGATAAGCTGGGCACCCGAACAGAGATAAAGAACGTCAACTCCTTCAGGTTCGTTCAGAAGGCTCTCGAGTATGAGATAGAGCGCCAGATAAGCATCCTCTCCGAAGGAGGGGAGGTGATTCAGGAAACCAGAACCTTCGATCCCGCAACGGGTAAAACCTACACGATGAGAACCAAGGAGGAGGCTGAGGATTACAGATACTTCCCCGATCCGGATCTGCTGCCCCTTGTCCTCAGAGAGGAGTGGGTGGAGGAGATAAGGGAGAACATGCCCGAGCTACCCCACCAGAGGCTCGAACGCTTTCTGAGCGATTACGGCGTGGGGGAGGGTGAGGCAAGGATACTGGTTCAGAACAAGGACCTGGGGGATTTCTTCGAAGCCGCGGTTCGGGCTGGGGGAGAGCCAAAAGCCACCGTCAACTGGCTCCTCAACGATCTCCTCGGACTGCTCAGGGAGAGGCAGGTTCCCGTGGAGGAGTCCCCCGTTTCCCCCGAATCCCTTGCGGAGCTTGTGAAGCTCATAGGCGGAGGGGTTATATCCACCAAGATAGGCAAGGAAGTTCTCAGGGAGATGGTGGAAACCGGAAGGAGCGCTTCGCAGATAGTCGAAGAGAGAGGTCTGAAGCAGATAACGGACGAGGGAGCTATCAGGGAGGTGGTGCTGAAGGTTGTGGAGAGGTTCCCCACAGAGGTAGAACGCTTCAGAAAAGGGGAGGAAAGGCTCCTGGGCTTCTTTGTGGGTCAGGTTATGAAGGAGACGAAGGGCAAGGCGGATCCGAAGCTCGTTAACCGCATTCTGAGAGAGGTTCTGAGGGGATGAAGATAGCCTTAGGCTCCGATCACGCCGGATACCCTCTCAAGGAGAAGATAAAGGAGTTCCTCCTGAGGGATGGGCATGAGGTAATGGACTTCGGTGCTCTCTCGGAGGATTCGAGCCACTATCCCCTCTTTGCAAGGGATGTGGCGCTCGCCGTCCAGAGGGGGGAGGCTGAGAGGGGTATCCTCGTGTGCGGGACAGGCATAGGTATGTCCATTGCCGCCAACAAATTCAGAGGTGTAAGAGCCGCTCTGTGTGTGAACGAGTACATGGCTCGCATGAGCAGAAAACACAACGACGCCAATATCCTGTGTCTCGGGGACAGAGTTCTGGGGGAGGAGCTGGCTCTCTCCATAGTGAGCGTGTGGCTGGAGACCCCCTTCGAGGGAGGGAGGCACACGGTGCGGATAGAACTGATAGACAAGATAGAGAGGGAAGGCCGGTGATTTCATGGAGCGTCTGAGGAAGCTCTACCCCGACCCTGTTCTGTTCTTTACGGTTGTCCTTCTGACGCTCATGGGCTTCCTGTCGGTTCTGAGTGTTAAGGTGGCTCCCCATCTGTTCTCCGATCTGAGCCTCTCCCACCTCAGGAGACCCCTGCTCTTCCTGGGGGCGGCGCTGGTGGGTCTGTTTCTGATGTCCTTCACCTCCTTTGCCCTGAACTACCGCAGGATAAACAACCAGAGGATCATATACACCCTCGTTGGCGTTTCCCTGCTGCTCCTGTTGGTGGTCCTCCTCAAGAAGGTGATTCTGGAAAGGTCCGTGGACAGATGGCTCTTCGGAACCAGCGTTCAGCCCTCCGAGCTGTCCCGGCTGATCATCGTGGTGTTTATCGCCTACTACGTTTCCCGCAAGGGTTACATAAACAGACTGCGTTTCTTCGGATGGGCCATCCTCGTGGTGCTCGCCCACTCCATCCTTCTGTTTCTCCAGCCGGACAAGGGGATGGCGGTTTTCATCATGCTCATAGCCTGGCTCATGCTCTGGATAGGTGGATCGGCACCCAGGGTCTATCTGCCGGTCGCCGGTCTTTTCACAGCCGTCGGACTGTTCATGATGCTCTTTGGAGGGGATTACGTTCACAGGAGAATCTTAGCCTGGAAGGATCCCATGGAGGACTCCTACGGTTCAGGCTATCAGGTCATTCAGTCCCTTCTCGCCTTCATGAACGGGGGACTCCTTGGTCAGGGTTACGGGAAGGGTTTTCAGAAGCTCGGACCCCTCACGCAGGCGGATACGGACTACGTTCTCGCCACCGTCGGGGAGGAGCTGGGTTTTCCGGGGGTCCTCTTCCTCTTTGTCCTCTACGGGGTGCTCCTGTGGAGGCTCTTCAACATAGCCAGGGAGTCCGTGGACACCTTCGGCAGGCTTCTGGTGGTGGGGGTAGCCCTCAACATACTGATCGCGGTTGCCATCAACACCGCCATGGCTGTGAACCTTCTGCCCCCCAAGGGTATGCCTCTTCCCTTCGTCAGCTACGGGGTGAGTAACCTCCTCACCACCTTCGTCGGTCTGGGTATAGTAGGCGCCGTTTACAGAAGACAGCTCATGTTCAGATCCCTCTGATAGAATTCATAGATTATGAAGGTGATCGATCTGAGGAACAGATCCTGGAGGTTCGAGGAGAGGCTCACCTACCTCTCGAAGAGGGGGGAGCTGCTGGCGGGGGAGTTCGAAGAAACGGTGAAGCAGATAGTGGAGGAGGTCAGAGAGAGGGGGGACGAGGCTCTCCTCGAGTTCACGGAGAGGTTCGACGGGATCCGGCTGAGTCCCGAGACCCTCGAGATCCCCTACGAGGAGATAGAGAGCGCCTACGAAGAGGTGGAGGAGGAGGTAAAGGAAGCCTTAGAGATAGCGGAGGAGAGGATAAGGGTCTTTCACGAGAAGCAGCTGGAGCGCTCCTTCCTGAAGGAGGAGGAGGGGATAATCCTCGGTCAGAGGGTCCTGCCCCTCGAAAGGGTCGGGGTCTATGTTCCCGGAGGTAAAGCCTCCTATCCCTCCACAGTTCTCATGAACGTTGTCCCGGCGGTCGTGGCGGGAGTGGAGGAGATCATCATGGTCTCCCCGAACCCCGGAAAATACACCCTCGCCGCCGCCTACATAGCGGGTGTGAGCCGGCTGTTCCGCATAGGCGGTGCTCAGGCTGTCGCCGCCCTCGCCTACGGAACCGAGACCGTTCCCAAGGTGGACAAGATAGTGGGTCCCGGAAACATATACGTTGCCCTCGCCAAGAAGCTTCTCTACGGCGTGGTGGACATCGACATGATAGCCGGCCCGTCGGAGATCCTCATCATAGCCGACGAGAGCGCCAGAGCGGACTGGATCGCCGCCGATCTGCTCTCTCAGGCGGAGCACGACGAGCTGGCCGCTTCGATCCTCCTCACTCCCTCTGAGATACTTGCGGAGAAGGTAAGGAAAAGCCTTAGGGAACTGCTGGAGACCCTCCCGCGCAGGGACATAGCCCAGAAGTCCATCGAGCGCTTCGGCACCATATTCCTGACCGAGGACCTCTATCAGGCCTGTGAGGTCGCCAATCTGCTGGCGCCGGAGCACCTCGAGGTCATGACCCGCGATCCCTGGT
>DRNB01000252.1 GCA_011375045.1 Aquifex aeolicus | reverse complement strand
GAGGTACGGATATGAAAGGACTTCTTCTCTCACTGGGACTCGCGGGTCTCGTGTTCGCAGGTGGCGAGAGCATCTTCAATTCCAAGGGATGCAATGCCTGCCACAAGCCTGATCAGGATACTCCCATGGCTCCTTCTCTGAAGACCATTCAGGGTAAATACGGGGGGGACGTTGACGCGATGGTAAAGTATCTAAAGGGTCAGGGTTCTCCTAAGGTCTGGCCCGAGAAGGCGGCTATAATGAACCCCCAGCTTGACAGGCTCAAGGGACTATCCGATTCTGAGCTCAAGGCGCTTGCCGAGTATATGCTCGGTAAGTGATCAATCCTTCTTTTCTTCAGAAAGGGCGGTTCCCGTAATGGGGACCGCCACCTTCAAAGTTCTGTCCAAATCAGGAAGTTCAGAAAGGGGTACAACGAAGAGCCCTTCCTTTTTTACAAAGTGGGGTTTCTTTTCTTCCTTTTCCTTCTTTCTGGGAAGGGGTCTGGGCTGGAAGAAGATCTCCACCTCACAGGTTGCACCGGGCTTGAGTATCGTGTAGGAGCAAAGGTCCTTACCTATTCTGAAATCGAGGAAGTCTCTGCCGGCTATGTTTACACTTCCGAAAACGATGTCCTTTGAGTGTATGTTCTTTATCTGAATCTTCTTGGGTTTGGAAAGCTTCCCCTCTTCGACGGTGCCAAACTCCACCCTTTCGGGAACAACCTCGAGCCAGCCTTCCGCCCATGCGAACAGTGCTAAAAAGAGGGGGGCGAGGAGCCTCTTCATTTCACCTTTACCCGAAAGACCTGAATCCTTCTGTTGAGCTGATCGCTGACGAAGATCTTCTCGCCGTCTATATAGATCCCAGCGGGGACGAGAAACTCACCCTCCTTGGTGCCAGCCTTACCGAACACTCCTATACCCTTTCCCTGTCGGTCGAGGATCTGAACGTTGTTGAAAACAGCGTCCACAACGTATACGTTCCCTGCAGAATCCATTCCTATACCCTTGGGTCTGGCAAAGTGTCCGAGGGTGTCTCCGGGACCTCCGATTACCTTCAGAAAGTTACCCTTTCCATCGAAAACCTGAACCCTGAAGTTCAGCGTATCCGTTACGTAAACGTTTCCCGTTTCCGGATCGACCCAGACGTTCGTGGGGTAGTTGAACTTCCCCTCCACGCTTCCCCTGCCCCCAAAGCTCCTGACCAGTTTTCCCTTTAGATCGAAGACAAAGACCTTGTGCAATCCTGTATCGGTAACGTAGAGAAGTCCGTTCTTATCGTCTCCGAAGAGACCCCGGGGCTTGCTGAGCTTCGAACCGTTCCCCAGAGAAAAGGAGAGATCTCCATCCTCGTCGAAGCAGAATACCCTGTTGTGGAAGCTGTCCGAGACACAGACCATCTTTTTTGAGGGGAAGCAGGCTATGCCGAGGGGTTCCTTGAGTCCAACCTCCACATCGAAGAAATCCATCTCTTTCTTCTTCATCAGGTAACGGAGGAGCTGCCCATCGGAATCTGCTATGTAGAGGGTTTCCCCTATGGAGCACACTCCGTAAGGTTTACCCATTCGCGTTTCGACCGGATCCTCTATGATGAAGAGGAACTTCACCTCAGGTCCCTTCCCGTAGGACGGTAAACCTATCAGCAAACCTGCTATAAAGAGCAGGAGCGCTTTACTTCTCATGGCATCCAAGACAGAAGGCAGACCCTTCATTGGACCTCCTCAGGAAAGACGGTACGTTAACGTGAGGTTCGTGGCAGGAAACGCACTGAAGCGTTCCGTTAAACCTTTCGACGAGATCCGATATCCTCTGAGCTCCCACCCAGCCCGTCAGAAGGGTGCTGGGGGAACGCAGGACGAACTTTTCCTCCCTGTAAGTAACGAAGAAGGGGTGATGTGCTCCTAACTTTGTGGGGCTTATGTTGGGCGCTATGAAACCGTCATGACAGGAGAAGCAAACGAGGGTCTGAGGGTATAGGTTTTTATCCTTCAGCTCAGCCACACCGTAAGCGTAGGTAGAGAACCTGTCTGTGCCCGCGTGGGGCGTTGCCCTCACGTGGCAGGAAAAACAGAAGATGTTGAAGTCCGTCCTGTCGTATCTGTAGGTGGGTATCTGCTTGTCCCCTTCCCTGTATAGATTGTGCTTCGTCTCGAACATAGCTCCCCAGTCCGCCGAAAAGGAGAGCGCTAAGCCCAAACCCCCAATAAGCGCCAGGATTTTCCTACCCATGCCCTCCGCACACTATTTTAGACTATAATGAGGATTTGTCAAGGAGTTGCGCATCTTTCAGGTGCTCACTCTATGTCAACTGTAACCTCGCAGGTTTCCTCGCCCATGGCGTTGCACTTGGTTTCGACAGCCCTGACCTTCTTTTCCATGAAGGTTTCAAAGATACCCGCTACAAACCCCGTCTCGAAGTGGCATATACGTGCTCCTACATTCGGCATACCTGCACAGGTGATGCACTCGTCTAAGCGCAGAACAGCCTTCCTCTGATCTATTTCCTCCACAACCAGCAGACCTATTTTGGAGTCCTTGACGAAGGACTGAACGTTGGACAGGTAGCGCTCCAGATCCTCATCCTTCAGTTTGTCCCCGAGCTCTCTTCCGAGTTCCCTGCCGGCGTTCTGGAAAAGGACCACGGCACCCTTCTCACCCATCAGATCCTTGAGATACTCCCCCGAGTAAATCCTGAAGGCTCTGAATATGAGTATGGGGATCTCCTCCCCGAGGACGGGCCTGTTTATGTTTCCTATAATACTGAACCAGTCCCTCATCTCTCAGCCCTCCTTAATTTCAAGATACCGTGGAGTAGGCACAGAACAAGGGGTTCTTACCGTTCCGTTTAATCCCCACCCAGATGCTCAAGATCCTCCCCCCTCATGAGCGGAAAGAAAAGGTTCTCCTCCTCCTGAAAGTGATCCCTCACCAGCTTTATAAGACTCAGCGCTTCGCGCTTGATTACCTCTGTGGGCCTTTTCCCCTTCTCGTAGTCTTCGAGCAGATCCTCTAACTCCGCCACCCTGTCCCTTATGTTGTCGTGGGCGAAAACGAGGGCCTCCGGATCGAAGCGATCCTCCGCCAGCTTTGCCAGCTCACCCTCTTCTTTGAGGGCGTGCTCCTCCACCTCTCTTTTCATAACGTTCAGAAGCTTTGTCAGCGTCTCCGCGGAGACACCCCCGGAAAGCTCGACCTCTATCTCTCTGAGAATTTTGAGGAACTCCCTGTGCTCTCTGAGCAGATCCTCTATAAGTTCGTTTAGCCTGCCCTCCTCCATTGGACTAATTATAAACCTTATTACTGGAAGCGGAGCTGGGATAGATCAGCTTTTTTCCTGAAGCTTTCTGAGTTCCTCCAACAGCTCCCGGAACTTTTCGTCGGACATCCTCCTTATCCTCTTCGCCTGACCCAGGGTTACGGTGTGGGGAAG
>DRNB01000251.1 GCA_011375045.1 Aquifex aeolicus | reverse complement strand
GGGGGAAATGGGGGCGCTTCGGGAAGCTCGGCTCCCTTAAAATAATTGGGGTGCAGATGAACGTCGAAGAGTTCGTTCGCTCCGCGAAGGAGGCGGCGCTTATAGGGGGGCAGGTTCTCAGGGAAAACTTCCGCCGGATCGGCAGCGAAAGCGTCGAGGAGAAGGCTGAGAAGGACTTTGTGAGCTTCGTCGACAGGACTTCGGAGGAGAGGATAAGGGCGTACCTGTCCCGGTGCTTTCCCGATCACAGGATAGTGGGGGAGGAGGAAGGGGGTGAGCTGGAGGGGGAGTTCGTGTGGTTTGTGGATCCCCTCGACGGCACAAAGAACTACATAGCGGGGTTTCCCATATTCGGCGTGTCCGTTGGGCTCTCCCACAGGGGGGAGCCTGTGGCAGGCGCCGTTTACCTTCCAGCCTTCAACGTCCTTTACTGGGCCGGCAGGGGCATGGGGGCGTACAGGGACGGACGACCCATCAGGGTGAGTCAGACCTCCGAGGTGAGGTTCTCCTCGGTGGCTTACGGTTTCCCCTCCCGTGCCAAGAGGGATCTGGATATATACTGGAGGATCTTCAGGGAGGTGTTCGACAGGGTCGCCGCCATGCGCAGACCCGGTGCGGCGGCGGTGGATCTGTGCTTTGTCGCCGAGGGGATCTTCGAGGGTCTGGTGGAGTTCGAGCTCCACCCGTGGGATGTTACTGCGGGAGCTGTTATACTAAAGGAAGCCGGAGGAGAGATCGAAATGATCGAAGAGGGTGTGAAGAGGGACGTTATAGCCTCCAACGGGAGGATCCATGAGTTTCTGAGGGAGGTGGTGAGAAGGCATCTGCCGGAGGTGTGAGTTGAAACTGCTGGTTCCCGTCGACTTTTCGGACATCACCAACGTCGTCCTGCGGGTCGTCAGGAGGATAGTGTCCGCTCACGGGGGAGAGGTCATCCTCTTTCACACGGTTTCCCCCGCCATATACATCCCCTATCCGGAGAGCCTCAGCATAGACGTCATAGACGTGAAGATCCTTCAGGAGATAGAGGAGTCCAAGAAGAGGGAAGCTGAGGACAAGCTCAGGGGTTTCCTCGAGTTCCTCCAGCCGATCCGGGCAAGGGTTGTCGTAGACGTGGGGGATCCGAGGGATCTGATCCTCGAAGCGGAGGAGAAGGAACGCCCCGACATGGTGGTGATAGGGAGCCACAAGAAGGGACTTGTGGAGAAGATCCTCATAGGCTCCACCGCGGAGAAGATCGTTAAGCACAGCGTAAGACCCGTTCTCGTCATAAAGGGTTCGGAGCCTACCTTCAGCGGGAAGGTCCTGATAGCCTACGACTTCTCGAAGACCGCGGAGAAAACGGTGGAGTTCGCCCTCTCCTTTCTAAAGCCCTTCGATGTGAGGATAGAGCTTCTCCACATAGAGGAGTCCATAGACATACCCCTCGTCGAGAAAATAGGCAGAGCCGTTTACGAAAAATACAGGGAGGAGAAGAGAAAGTACATGCTCTCCCTTAAGGAGAGGTTCGAGAGGGAAGGCTTCGAGGTCGAGGTGAGCTTTGCGGGGGGAGACGATCCAGCGGAGGAGATAGTGAAGCACACGGCAGGAGACAGCGAGATAGAACTTGTGGTTATGGGAAGCAGGGGACTTTCCGGACTCAGGAGGATAATACTCGGAAGCACCTCCACCAAGGTTCTCAGAAAGGTAGAGGTGCCTATACTCATTTACAAGGAAGGCGAGGAAGAATGAGGCTTCTTGTTCCTGTGCTGTCCCTGATCTGCCTGTCCTTCGGAAACTACTACTACGACTACGTTATGTGCAGATACCTCTCGGACAGACCCGAGGAGGCGGAGCTTTACTGCCTTCAGGCTCTCGAGGAAAAGCCGACGCCCTCCCTTTACATGGACCTCATCAAGCTGGAGATGGCTCTCGGCAACAGGGAAAAGGCGCTCCTCCTCGCCCAGGAATACAGGGAAAGGTATCCCGGATCCGTGGAGGCGTACGTTGCCCTCTACAGCATATACAGGGTAAGCGGGAAAACGGACAGAGCCCTCCGGATCCTCGAGGACGCCTACCGGAAGTTCCCCAACAACAAGGAGATCCTCATATTCCTCGCTGACGAATACACCAAGAAGAAGGAGATAGACAAAGCCCTCGAAGTCCTCGAACGCTTCGCTCGGCTGAATCCGGAGAACCCCTTCCCCTACTACCTGCTCGGTCAGCTTTATCTGAATCAGGGGGACGTGGACGCAGCAATAGAGTATCTTCAGAAGGCGCTGGAGATCAAAAAAACCTTCAGAGCCGCCTTCGTTACCTTGGGAAAGATCTACGAGAGGGAGGAGCAGTTCACGGAAGCTGAAAAGCTCTACAAGGAGATACTCAGGGAGGATCCCGAGAACAGGGTCGCCCTCGAAAAGCTCGCCCAGCTCTACATGGCAACCGG
>DRNB01000250.1 GCA_011375045.1 Aquifex aeolicus | reverse complement strand
CGTGGTCAGGGAAACCTCGTGGGGCAGGCAGAGGAAGGCGAGGTCGAACTCCTCCTCGGGCTCCGGAACGAGCCTTTTAGATGAGAGGGGACTCAGACTCAGGGAGGGTAGCACCTCTCCGAGGGTCCGGCCGGCGGAGGAGCTGGATACGAGGGAGGTTACCTCTACCCCGGGGTGCCGGACAAGGATCCTGAGAAGCTCCGCACCTGTGTATCCCGTAACCCCAAAAAGGGCTACCTTTAACGTTTGCTCCACCTGTACTTTGCCCTTGCCCCCATCTGAGCGTACTTCTTCCTCTCCTTCTCCCGAGCGTCCCTTGTGAGAAGCCCCGCCTTCTTCAGGGGTGCTCTGAAGTCCGGATTGTGAACGAGCAGAGCCTTTGCGATACCGTACATTATCGCCTCAGCCTGTCCGGAGATACCTCCCCCCTTGACGGTAGCGTATATACCGAACTTACCCTCGGTTCCGGTAACCTTGAAGGGAAGGAGGATCTTCCTGAAGAGGGTTTCCCTCTGAACGTAGCTCCTGAGATCGAACTCCTTTCCTGAATCGTCCGCCCTGACCACGAACCTGTCGGGATGGTCTCTGAGAAGCCACACCCGGGCGATCGCCTCCTTCCTTCTTCCCGTCCCGTAGTGGGAGTTCTCCGGCGTTATCCTGAAATCCTTGAGTTTCATACTCCGACCTCCAGGGAAAGCTATTTTACTACATGTCCGGCTAAAGGGTGTCAGGAAACCTCAGCCAGCTCCTCAGCCCTGACAACCTCTTCAGGATGGGCTATCCTTCCCAGAACTGCGCTCGCCGCCACCACGGCCGGATTGGCGAGGTAGGACTCGCTCTTGGGGTGTCCCATCCTCCCGGGGAAGTTCCTGTTGGAGGTGGAAATGCACCTTTCTCCTTCAGCGAGAACGCCCATGTGTCCGCCGAGACAGGGTCCGCAGGTGGAGGTGGAGACCACACAGCCTGCCTCCAGGAACAGATCGATCAGACCCTCGTGGAGAGCCTGATGGTAAACCCTCTTCGAGGCAGGTATCACTATGCACCGCACGTAGGGGTGAACCTTCTTTCCCTGCTTCAGGGCGGACTCGAACACCTTTGCGGCTATCCTCAGATCCTCTATCCTTCCGTTGGTGCAGGATCCTATGAAAGCCTGATCTATCCGCACGTGGGTCGATTCGCTGACGGGCTTTACGTTGGAGGGAAGGTAAGGCCAGGCGACGAGGGGTTCTATGGTGCCCGCGTCCCATTCGTAAACCGAATGATACTCCGCGTCCGGATCGCTCTCGTAGATCTTCCACCCCTTCTTGGCTCTCTCCCTTACGTAGGCGAGGGTTTTCTCATCGGGGGGAATTATACCGCTCTTGCCTCCAGCCTCTATCGCCATGTTCGCTATGGTAAGCCTCTGCTCCACAGAAAGCTCTCTGATCGCCTCTCCGTCGAACTCCATGGCTCTGTAGAGGGCTCCGTCGACGCCTATCTCACCGATGGTGTGGAGGATGATGTCCTTTCCCATAACCCAAGGCTTTACCCTGCCGTAGAAGATGAACTTCATGGATTCGGGAACCTTTAACCATATCTCTCCCGTTGCCATGGCGTAGGCTATGTCGGTGGAGCCCACACCCGTTGCGAAAGCTCCTATGCCCCCGTAGGTGCAGGTGTGGGAATCTGCCCCGACCACCAGGTCTCCGGGAACAACTATCCCCCTTTCGGGCAGGATCGTGTGCTCTATGCCCTCTCCCTCTTCGAAGAACCACCTTATCCCGTGTCTTCTGGCGAACTCCCTGACCAGCTTTGCCTGCTCCGCGGACTTTATATCCTTTGCGGGGACGAAGTGGGAGAGGACGAGGGCTATCCTTTCGGGATCGAAAACCCCGTCGATGGAGTACTTTTCAAGGATCTTGATTGCCAGAGGAGCGGTAACATCGTTCGCCATGGCGAGGTCTATCCTCGCGGTGATCAGGTCGCCGGGAAACACCTCCCTTTTGCCCGCGTGATCTGCGAGGATCTTCTCCGTGATGGTCATACCCATTTAAACGACCTCCTCCTTTTTCTCCTCGGTGTTCTTTCCCTCCGGACTTTCGAAGGTCCTCAGCTCCTCCTTTTTACAGCCTGTTTTGACTTCGACACCGTAGAGCTTGAGTATCTCTACAAACTCCTCACAGGTTATCGACTCCTGCTCGAGGAGCTTTTTCACAACCGCCTGCAGGGGCTCCTTGTAGGTTTCTATGGTGGTCTTTGCGGTTTCGTAAGCGGTTGTCAGAATTCTTCTGACCTCCTCGTCTATCTCCTTGAGAAGCTCCTCACTCGTTTCCACGCTGTTTGCCATGCCGCCGATGAAGGGGTTGGAGACCTTTCTTATGGCGAGGGGTCCTACCTTGTCGCTCATCCCCCACATGGAGACCATCTTGTAGGCGAGTTCCGTGGCTCTCTGGAGGTCGTTCTCGGCTCCGGTTGTTATACCCTCCTTGCCGTAGAAAACCTCCTCCGCGGCTCTGCCGCCCATCATGACCAGTATCTTGCCAAAGAGGTTCTTCCTATCGTAGATGTGCTTGTCGTCTATGGGAAGCTGCTGGGTTACCCCCAAGGCCATCCCTCTGGGTATTATGGAAACCTTGTGGAGGGGATCTGAGTCCTCCGTCATGAAGCCCATAAGGGCGTGCCCGGCTTCGTGGTAGGCTATCTTCTCCTTTTCCTTGGGGGAGATGACCATACCCTTGCGCTCGAGACCCATGGTAATCCTGTCTATCGCCTCCTCCACCTCTTCCATGGTGATGGTTTCCTTACCCTTCCGGGCGGCGAGCAGGGCAGCTTCGTTCAGAAGGTTTTCGAGATCAGCGCCCGTAAATCCCGGGGTCGCCCTCGCCACAAGCTCCAGATCGACGTCGGGAGCCAGCTTCTTGTTTTTGGCGTGAACCTTGAGGATTTCGTATCTGCCCCTCACGTCGGGTCTTGGAAGGAATATCTGTCTGTCGAAGCGTCCGGGTCTCAGAAGCGCAGGATCGAGTATGTCGGGTCTGTTGGTAGCCGCTATCACTATAATACCCTCGGAGGTATCGAAGCCGTCCATCTCCACGAGGAGCTGGTTGAGGGTCTGCTCCCTTTCGTCGTGTCCTCCCCCTATGTTGAGCGCTCCTCTGGTTCTTCCCACCGCGTCTATCTCGTCTATGAAGATTATGCAGGGGGCGTGTTTCTTTGCGGTTTCGAAGAGATCCCTGACCCTCGCCGCTCCAACGCCGACGAACATCTCCACAAAGTCCGATCCTGATATGGATATGAAGGGAACGTGGGCTTCTCCGGCTATGGCTTTGGCGAGAAGGGTCTTACCTACACCCGGCTCTCCGTACAGGAGAACCCCCTTCGGGGGTCTTCCACCCAGCTTCTGGAACTTTATGGGATCCTTCAGGTACTCGATGATTTCCTTTACCTCGTCCTTCACCTCCTCTATCCCCGCCACGTCCTCGAAGGTTACCTTGGGTTTCTCCTCTATATAGACCTTTGCCCTGCTCTTGCCGAAGGAAAAGGCTCTGCCGGGTCCGTTTCCGGGACCTCCTCCGCTCATCTGCCTCATGAGGGCTATCCATATGCCTATGAACAGAAGTATGGGAAGCCAGGAGATGAAGAGATTCAGCAGCCAGCCCGTTCCCGACTCACCCGTGTCCACCTCTACCCTGACACCCTTCTTCACAAGCTCGTCCACCACCTGCGAACCAGGGGGTATGGCGGTTTCTATCCTCTGCCCGTCCTTGGTGGTCGCCACCACGGTTCGACCCTTGACCTGAACCTGCTCCACCTTGCCCTCATCGACGAGCTGGATCAGGGTGTTGAGGGGAACCTTTGTGGCAAGCTCATGCCTCTGCTCGAAGATGTTAAAGGCGACTATGGTCGCCCCTATTATCAGTATCCACACAAAAAAGCTCTTGAAGATCTGCATACACGTCCTCCCTGTGCACGCCTGTTAGATTTAGAAGATAGGTTTTCAGTCCCCCTTTTTCAAGCAGATAAATTTTCCCCTTCTTACTGCCCTCAGACCTTCCCCCAGATCCAGTTCGCCTCCCTTCCTGAGTAGCCTTCGCATCTGCTCCACCTTGCTGAAGTTCCTGATTCCGGTGAAGTTCCGCAGAACCCTCCTCTGAACGGCGGGGTGTTCGTTGCGGAGAACCTCCACCTTCAGGCATCCTTCCTCCGCGGCTCTCTCCATCACCTCAGCGCTTATTTTCTCGAGGAGATCGTTCTCCGCCTTCAGGATCTCCCGGGTTCTCAGGAAGGTCTCCTCGAGGTTGGGGTTGGTTTCCTTCAGAAGGGGAATGATCTGGAGCCTCACTCTGTTTCTGAAGAAGCTCAGATCTCTGTTGGAGGGATCCTCTATCCAGCTGAGGTTATGGTATCCTGCGTAGCTCTCTATCTCCGTCCTCGTAACCCTGTAAAGGGGTCTGACCACATCCCCTTCCCTCGCTTCGAAACCTATGAGCCCCTCCAGACCCGCTCCCCTTACCAGCCAGATGAGGGCGGTTTCCACAAGGTCGCTGAGGTGGTGGGCTGTGGCTATGAGATCGAAACCCTCCTCCTCCCTGATCCTTCTGAGAAAGGCGTACCTGAGTTCCCTCGCCACCTCTTCGATGTTCCTTCCCTCCCGGCGGGCGACCTCCCCCACCTTCTCCCTTCCGATATAAACCTCCAGCCCGTATTTCCGGGCTGTTTCCCTCGCGAACTCCTCCTCCCGCTCCGTGTTTTCCCGGAGCATGTGGTTGAAGTGGGCGAGGGCGATCCTTCCGAGACGGAGGAAACCCTTCAGCTGGAGGAGGGCGTGGGTCAGAACCACCGAATCGATGCCTCCGGAGAAGGCGATCAGAAGGTTGCTTTCCTGAGGTATTAGCTTCTCCTCCTTCTGAAGGGCGATTATCTTTCTCAGAACCCTGCTTCTCTCCCTCACAGAAACATTATAAGGACAGGAGTCTGTCCCTCACCTCCTCGTAGTGGGGGAACTCTATCCCCTCCTTCCTCATGAACTCGAGAAGGCTTAGGGCGTCCTTCTGCCTGCCCTCCCTCTCAAGAAGGTGCAGGTAGAGTTCGAAGGAGTTGATCCGGGGCAATTTTCCACCGTGTCTCTTCATGAGCTCCTCCCTGTACTCCGGAAAGAGACGGAGGTCCTCCTCACAGTAAAGCTTCATCTTTGAACGATCTCCGAGGGACCGGGCGAGCAGGGTGAGATCGTTGAGGATGAGGTGCGCCTCGTAGGGAGTTCCCTCTAACTTGAGGGCTTCGGTGTAAAGCCACTCCGCTACCTCGAAGTCCCCTTCGAGGAGGGCTGTCTGGGCTAAGGTGGCGATAAAGGTTCTCTTTGTGTAAGAGGTTTTCACCTCACCGCTGTCGAAGTGCTCCGCCCT
>DRNB01000249.1 GCA_011375045.1 Aquifex aeolicus | reverse complement strand
GGGTTTCGCCACAGCCCCCTACGATGCGGAGGGGATACCCCGCAGGCGGAACGTCCTCGTGGACAGGGGGATCCTCAGGGGTTTCCTCCACAGCCTGTATACGGCGACCCTGACGGGGACGGAGCCCACGGGGAACTCGGAGCGCAGGAGCTTCAGGAACCTGCCCACCTCGGGAACAACGAACTTCTTTATGGAGAGGGGGGATGTGCTCCTTCAGGATCTTCTGAAGGCGGAGGAGGAGGTTCTGCTCGTCATAGATCTGATGGGTCTTCACACCGTCGATCCCGTTTCCGGCGAGTTCTCCCTCGGTGCCTCCGGGGTCCTCTACAGGAGGGGGAAACCCGTCCACGCCGTCAGGGGTGTTACCGTTGCTGGAAACGTCCTCGAGTTGTGGAATAAAATAGTTGCGGTGGGGAGCGATCTTAAGTTTTACGGGAGCGTTGGCTCCCCCTCCGTTCTCGTGGCGGAGGTAACGGTAGGGGGAAACTGATATGAGAAAGCTCTTCGTCCTCTTCCTCTGGCTCTTCCTCCTCCTCTTCGTGGTGGCGTCCCTGTACATATCCTTCACCTCCTACCTCGCCAGCCGGGACAGGATGATCCTTACCAACGTCAGCACCTTCCTCCTGAAGATGAGGGAAGGGGAGAGAAGGATTCAGCTCCCCTATCCGGACCAGACCGTTATCGTCTATACGGAGAAACCTTCCGGTGAAAGGTATATGAGCGCAAACGCGACGGGTCCCCTCGACAGGGACAAATACAGCTACGTAACCCGGAGCCTCAGGAGCGGAACCCTTTACATGTACGTCAGGAAGATAGATCCCCTCGACTACCTCCTCTTTGTGAGTCGTGAACCCCTCTACACGGGACTTCTGGTGGCGAGCCTGCTTCTCTACCTCAGCATATTCTACTTTACCGTCAGGGAGTTCGAACTGGCGCAGGGGGGAAGGCTCACCGAGGAGTTCCTCAGCCGGGTGAAAGCCCTCCGTCTCACCCTCGCCACCGTGAAGGTGCTCCCGGAGGAGAGCGTCAACGAGATGAAGAAGGTGGTCGACAGCATACTGAAGTATAGACCAAGTAAGAAGTGAGGTGCGGGGTTATGAAGGTGCTGATCGTTTCCTTCGACAAAACGTTAACGGAGAGTCTGAGGTCAGCTCTTTCAGAGCACGACGTTCACGTGGCTAAGAACACGGAGGAAGCCATAAAGATGATGCCCTCGGACATAGAGGGGGTGATATACGACGCTATCTCAGGCGCTATATCCGAGGAGGACATCAACACCCTCTACACAAAAAAGTTCAGCAACGCCCGCTACGTGATCCTCTACGACGAGCTTTTCCCCGTCGATGCCAACAACATCATCGTTCCCCAGAAGCTCCTCGTTCCCAGAGACGAGAGTCCTGAGGAGATAGTGCGCAAGCTGGAGGAGTTCCCCGTGGAGGTTCCCCAGCCCGAGGAGGAAGCACCGCCCCAGCCTCCGGAGGAGTTCGAGATCGAAGCCACCTCCTTCGAAGCGCCCGCGGTTCCCGAGGAGAGTATGGAGAGCGTCTCCGAAAGCGTCGAGGAAGCCCTGAGGGAGATCGAAGAGATGACCCCCCAGCCCCCCCCTGAGGAAACCCCTCCCCAGCTCAGGGAGGAGGAAGAGGAAACCGCACCCGCCCCGGTTCAGAGGGGAGGAGGTCAGATCCTCATAGTCTCCTTCGATCAGACCCTCATCGACTCCCTCAGCTCCGCCTTCGGCGACGCTTACGAGGTGAAGAGCGTAAAAACGGTCAAGCAGGCTATCGAAGAGGGTAAAGCGGCGGACCTCATCGTCTTCGACGCCATCTCGGGGGTGATAGCGGAGAAGGGACTCATAGACATGGCGGGTGATCCCGATCTCGCTAACAAGTTCTATCTGATCCTCGTGGACGACCTCTTCCCCATAAACGTCGACAACGTCCCCCTCCAGAGGAAGGTGGCTGTGTCCCGGGACACGGATCCCAGGAGGATCAGGGAGATAGTGGAGGAGCACGTGTCCGCCCCCGCGGAGGAGAAACCTCCCGAACAGCCACAGGAGCAGATCCAGCAACCTGTGGAGGAGCTTCCCGTTCCCGAGGTTCAGGAGTCCGTTCCCGAGATGGAGATCACCCCCGAAGCTCCGGAGATCCCCGAGGTGGAGGTGGAGGAGATCCAGCCTCCCGCGGAGGAAGAGGAGGAGATCCCCGCCTTAGCCGCCCTCGAAAAGATCATAGAGGAGCAGAAGCTGAAGGAAAGCGAACCTGAACCCGAGGAGGAGGAACCCCAGAAGGTCCCGGAGGAAATTCCGGCGCCTGAACCACCGCAGGCTCAGCCTGCGGTCTCTCTGTCCGAGGAGGAGGTAAGAAAACTGATCGAGGAAGCCGTAAGCCGTGCCCTCTCCGAGGAGAGGGTGAGGGAGATATTCTCCCGGGCGGTGGAGGAGAAGATATCGGGGGTGGGGGACCTCATAAACGAGGCGGTGAGAAGCGAGCTGGAGCGAGCCTTCGAGGAGCTCGACATCAGGAACCTCATACGTCAGGCTACCTATCAGGCGCTGAAGGAGAGGCTCGAGGAGCTCATAAGCTAACCGAAGACCTTTTTGAAGATGTAATCCCTGTGCTTTACGAACTCCCAGGGGTCGAATATCCTTTCGATCTCCTCCTCGCTGAGGTGCTTTCTCACCTCCTCCTCTTCGAGGAGGATGTCCCTGAAGTTCCTGCCCGTATCCCAGCTTTCCATGGCGCACTTCTGAACGAGAGCGTAGGCTCTGTCCCTCGCCATCCCCTTCTCCGTCAGAGCCACCAGAACCTTCGAGGAGAAGAACAGACCCTTAGACAGCTCCATGTTCCTGAGCATCCTCTCCCTGTTCACAACGAGACCCCTGAGGATGTTGTAAAAGAGGTGGAGTATGTAGTCCAGAGCTATGGTGGAGTCGGGCAGTATTATTCTCTCCACCGACGAGTGAGATATGTCCCTCTCGTGCCACAGGGCTACGTTCTCCAGAGCGGGGAGGAGGTTTGCCCTTATCACCCTCGCCAGACCGCATATCCTCTCCGCGTGGATCGGGTTTTTCTTGTGGGGCATGGCGGAGGATCCCCTCTGTCCCTCTTCGAAGGGTTCCTGAAGCTCGAGAACCTCCGTTCTCTGGAGGTGCCTTATCTCGAGGGCAAACTTCTCGAGGGAGGAGGCGGTCAGGGCGAGAGCGGTCATGAACTCCGCGTGCCTGTCTCTGTGGACGATCTGGGTGGAGGCTGGCTCGGCTTTTAATCCGAGCTCGGACAGGGCTATCCTTTCGACCTCGGGGGGGACGTTGGAGTACGTTCCCACCGCTCCGGAGATCTTGCCGTAAGAGATCCTCTCCTTTGCCCTGAGGAGTCTCTCCCTGTTTCTCCTCATCTCATCGAACCAGACCGCAAACTTCAAGCCCAGCGTTATGGGTTCGGCGTGGACCCCGTGGGTCCTTCCCATCATGAGGGTATCCTTGTGCTCGTGAGCGAGTCTTTTGAGTTCTTCGAGGACAAGCTCCACGTCCCTGAGGATTATCTCGAGAGCTTCCCTCATCATGAGAGCTAAGGCTGTGTCCACCACGTCCGAGGAGGTGATCCCCAGGTGTATGTAGCGTCCCTCCTCCCCGACCTGCTCCGCCACAGCGGACACAAAGGACAGAACATCGTGCTTGTAAACCCTCTCGTACCTCTTTATCTTCTCCAGAACCTCCTCGTCTATCTTGGCTCTCTCCTCTATCTTCAGGAGAGCGGATCGGGGGATTCTGCCAAGCTCCGCCCAGGCTCTGCAGACAGCGAGTTCGACCTCGAGCCACTTCTCGAACCTGTTTCTCTCCGTCCAGACTTTACCTATTTCCTCCCTCGTGTATCGCTCTATCATGGCTTACATTATACTCATAGTCGATGAAACATATATACATACTTCTGATCCTGTTCTCCCTAAGCTTTTCCGGGATCGTTCTGAGGTCGAACTACCCCCTCCGCAACAGCAACTTTCAGCAGAAGCTCTCCGAGGAGAGTATGTTTTTGGTGATCTGGGCTCTCCAGCAGCTGAAGGATGTCAGGGATATAAGGATCGGAACGGAGGGGGAGGATACCGTCCTCTACGTGGAGCGTTACCCCATAGTAAAGAGTGTGGAGGTGGAGGGAAACTGGTTCGTGGGGGATGAGGAGATAAAGAACCTTGCAGGTGTGAGGGAGGACGAACCCCTCATCGATTTCGATCCGGAGGCTGTTCAGGAGACCCTGAGGATCTATTACAGGGAGAGAGGATTCCTGAACGCGGAGGTAGAGGTAAGGTACACCGTCGACGAACAGGGCTTCGCCAAGGTAAGGATACGCGTAAAGGAGGGGGAGCTTTACTTCCTTGGGGGAGCCGAGTTCAGGGGTGCAGGAAGCTTCAGCCACAGCAGGCTCCTTCACGCGGCGGGGCTCAGGCTGGGGGAGGTCTTCGACGAGGAGAAGGCAAGGAAGGGGGTCTTTGGGCTTTTAGACTTCTACAGAGGGGAGGGTTTCCTCGAAAGCGGCGTTTACTTCGAAGGGGTAAAGAAGGAGAAGGGGCGGAGCTTCTCCGTTCTCCTCCCGGGCATGGAGGCGGCGAGGTGGAGCTTCAGGGAGGGGGTAAGCGCTCTGCTGAGGGGTCTTTCGAACCTCACCGCGCACCCCCTCGCGGTCCTGAAGACCCTTCTGGGCAGGGGATCCCTCGCAAAGCCTGTTTACACGGTCATCGAGGGAAGGAGGTATGAGGTAGAGTTCAGGGGAAACAGAAGCTTCTCCGAGGAGGAGCTTTCGAAACTGCTCGATCTGAACACCCCGGGTGTGGACTACTTCTTTCTGGAGAGGAGCAGGGAGAGGATCGAGGACTTTTACAGGGGAAAGGGTTTCTTCGACGTCAGGGTGTCTTACTCCTACGAGGAGGGGAGGATCCTCTTCACCGTAGAGGAAGGGGAGAGATACGGGGTGAGGGTTCTGGGCTTCAGGGGTCTGAAGCTGCCGGACACCTACGACAGGGAGGAGATAGAGAGACGGGTCCGGGATTTCCTCAGAAGGGTGAGGGAGGAGGGATACCTGTCGGCTGATATCAGGCTCCTCGAGGAGGTAAACAGGGAGAAGAAGAGGGTGGATCTGCTCCTCCTCTACAGTCCGGGCAAAAAGGTTATCCTGAAGGATCTCGTTTACAGGGGGGACATGGAGGAGGTCCGGGCTCTCTTCAGAAAGTATAGGGCGCTGCTTCCCCTCCCCCTCAGCGCGGAGATCCTGAGGGCTCTGAACGCGGATCTGAAGGAGTTTTTCAGAAGGCGGGGTTACCTCGACGGGGACTTCTCCGTGGAGGTCGTCGGGGAGGAAAGGGGGGATAGCCTTTATCTGACCTACCTTTACAGAGTCGATCCCGGAGAGCGCTACACCTACGGAGAGCTTCTCATCTACGGCAACGAGAAAACCCACCCCCGGGAGATCTACTACACGGTCGTCAAGCAGAGGTTCTTTTCCACCCTCGCGGAGGAGGAGAGCCTCTGGAACCTCATACAGAGCGAGAACTACACGGGTGTGCGCCTGGAGAACCTTGTGGACAGGGAGGAGAAGAAGGTTCACAGACTCGTGGAGGTGAGGGAGGACAGGCGGGGGCTTCTGGAGCTTGCGGTCGGATACAACACGGAGGAGAAGCTCAAGGTGGAGGGTGGGGTGAAGCTCAAAAACCTCTTCGGTGTGGGCATCTTGGGCAGGGTCAGGGCTTCCAGAAGCGAACGCTACAGAACCTATGAGATAGGACTCTCCGACAGGTTCCTCTTCTCGAGAAAGTACTTCGGGGACGTGTCCCTCTTCAGAAAACTGGAGTTTCACGAGAGCTACGATTTAGAGAACGAGGGCTTCCTGATCTCCTTCGGTTACAGACCCCGCAGGTGGTACGGGATCAGCCTCTTCATCTCCCGCACGGACAACAGGGTCAGCGGTGCGGAGCCGGGGAGCTACCGCCTGACGAGGGGAGGGGTGTTTCTGGTGAGGGAGGTAAGGGACGATCCCATAAACCCCAGAAACATGTCCCACCTGAGCCTCAGGTTCTCCCGCATCGAAGGGGACAGGGACTACTACAGGGCGGAGCTGAACAGCTTTCTGCTCAGGGAGCTGACCCGGAACCTCTCGGTGAACCTGCGCACAGCCGGCGGATGGGTCGGGGAAGGGGCACCTATCTTCGACCGCTTCTTTCTGGGCGGTCTCAGGGACATGAGGGGTTACAGCTTCGAATCCCTGGGATCACCCCTCGGGGGGAGAACCTTCCTCTTCGGCAGGGGGGAGGTGCTCCTGAGGATCAGGGGACCTCTGTGGGGGGGGCTGTTCGGGGATGCGGGTTCGGTGGAGAACAGTTTTTCGGAGACCCTCCGCAAATTCAGATACGATGCGGGCTTTGCCTTCGGGGTGAGCACGCCGGCAGGCTTCATCAGGGTGGATCTGGCGCGTCCCCTCGAGGATCTGGAGAGTCCCCTCTCGGGTATCAGGGTTTATCTATCAATTGGGTATATCTACTGATGACACCGCGCAGGTAGGGAAGCAGCTCCTCCCTTATGTCCTCCCGCTGCATGGCAAACTCGCAGACCGTTTTCAGGTAGTCGACGGGGTTGCCTGTGTCGAAGACCCTACCCTCTATCCTGTAGGCGTATATCACCTCCTCCTCCAGCAGAAGCCTCATGGCGTCGGTGAGCTGGATCTCACCCCCCTTGCCCGGTCCCGTTTCCCTCAGCTTATCGAAGATCTTGGGGGTAAATATATACCTGCCTACTATGGCGAGGTTGGAGGGAGCCGTCTCCACCG
>DRNB01000248.1 GCA_011375045.1 Aquifex aeolicus | reverse complement strand
CCGGCCGGACCGGCTCCCACCACGAGAACGTCGTATTTCATCAACTCCTTTTGTGTTTCGAGTTCAGGTGGTTCTTTATGAGCTTGCCCATCTTGAAAACGGGAACGTAGCGCTCCCTTACAAAGATCTCTATACCGGTGCGGGGATCCTTCACAAACCGAGAGGGTTTCTTCTTTATCTTGAAGGTTCCGAGTCCCCTTATCTCCACCTTTTCGCCTCTGGTGAGGGCTTCAGCCATAGCCTGAAAAACCCCGTCCACTATGATACGCGCCTTTTTCTGAGAAATACCCTTCCTGCGGGCGATCTCCCTGGTAATGTCCGACTTCTTCATTCCTGCGCCTCCTCTATGTATATGGTTCTCACCTTTCCCTCTCCGCCCTTTGCCTGAAGGGTTTCGTTCCTTCTATCATAAACTATCTCTTCCGCCTCAAGGACGTTTTTCCTCTCCTCCACCTTTGCGCTCCCCCTCAGGACTATGACCTCTTTCCTCAGATCGTACTCCGCGTAGTCTGCAGTAGCCTTTCTGCCCGGTTCGAGATACAGGACGTTTCCCTCCGCCACCAGCTTCAGGGGTTTGCCCTCCTCGTCGAGGAGTATGGTTACCTTCCGCGCCCGGAGGGTAGCTTCTCCTCTGGTGAGCTTCACCTTTCCCGTGTAAACTATCCTGTCCTTTTTGAACTCGAGCTTCTGGGCTTCTCCGGTTATGGGCTGTCCCCACAGAAGGGAGGTTATCAGGAGAAGGAGGGGGAGCTTATAGTTCATGTTTTGTCCTCACCCCTTCTATTATAACCCTGAGGGGTTTCAGATAAGCTCTGAAGCTCCTACCCTCTATGTAGTTGGTGCTTCTCCACACCCGGACCCCCTCCTTCCCGTAGAGGAGGTTCCTGTTAAAGTCAACCACCGCGGAGTCTGTCTTGACAAAGAGGGCGGTACCCCTGATCTCCACGTTGCCGCTGAGCACCCCTGTGTTCCTGTCCCGCCTGAAGGTTATGGAGTTAGCCCTGACCACGTATCCGCTCACGGATCTGAGCTCCACCATAAGGAGAATCAGCTCCCTCCCGAAGGAAACCAGCTCCCTCCCCTCCACCTTCCACTCCTCCCCTCCTTCCCCAAAGACGCTTATGCGGACGTGCTTCGCTATGCTCTTTTCCTGAACCTCTATCCTGCTCCTGTGCTGAAGTACCTCTATGTAGGTGAGGGAGATTCCCGAGAAGAGCAGCAGGAGAAGGTGAAACAGGAGAAACCTCATCCTGTCCTCCGTGGGTTACTTCAGGGTGGGAGCTGGACCCGTGTACTTCTCCAGAAGCTCCCTGTGAACGCCCCTGAGCTTGAGTATAAGATCCGCCAGTTCCCTGAGGGCTCCGTTTCCACCCTCCCGCAGGGTTACGTAAACACACACCCTCCTCACCTCGGGAGGTGCTGACGCCACCGTTACAGGGAAGCCCACCCTCTTCAGAACAGGAACGTCCACCAGATCGTCGCCGATGAAGGCTATCTCCTCCTCGGAGATGCTCCGCCGCCGGGTGAGGTGTTCGAGAACCTCTCCCTTCTCCGCCCTGCCCATGAGTATCTCGTCAAGACCCAGCTCCCTGAGTCTTCTCTCGAGGGCTGAGGATTCCCTTCCGGACAGAACCCCCGTGAGGATACCCGCCCTCTGCAGGAGCTTTATACCAAGTCCGTCGTGAACGCTGAAGACCTTTAACCTTTCCCCTTCCTCCGTGTAGTAAAGTCTGCCGTCTGTAAGTATCCCGTCCACGTCCATCAGCACCATCTTTATCCTTCTGGCTCTTTCCCTGAGGCTCAGATCAGCACCTCCCCTTCCGCCTGCAGATTTCTCCCAGCAGCTCCGCCAGCTCCCCGGCTTCCTGCAGACCGAACAGCTGAATGACCACCCTGTCCGTAGCGGGATCGTAAACGAGGAGGGAGGGGGTTCCCACGGTCCTGAAGCGTCTGTCGAGATCCTGGGGGATGTCCTCCACGTTAACGGGAACGACCAGAAACGCCTTTCCGATAACCTCATCCACACGCCTGTCCGGGAAAACAAGCTCCTCCATCCGCCTGCAGTAAGCGCACCTTTCTTCGTAGAAGTAAATCAGAATCAGCTTTCCCTCCCGCTCGGCTATCTCCCTGCCCTCCCGAAAGGAGGGAACCCACTGGGCAAAGGACAGCTCCACCGCAAAGACAAGGATGAGGAACACCGCCACGGCTACAATTATTTTACTGCTCCTGAAGGGAGGTTTCCTGTGGCTTCTGTGCGTCTGAACCGCTATCTATCCATGTGCGGTGTGGCTTCCCGCAGAAAGGCTGAGGAGCTTATAAGGTCGGGAAGGGTGAAGGTGAACGATGAGGTGGTGAGGGATCTGAGTGTGAAGGTGGATCCTGAGATCGACCGGGTGGAGGTGGACGGGAGGGAGATACGCCCCCCAAAAAGACGGTATATAGCTCTGAACAAACCGGCCGGTTACCTGACCCAGCTGGGGAAGGCTCCGGGGGGCAGAAAGACGCTGGAGGATCTTCTGAAGGACATACCCGAAAGGGTCTTTCCGGCCGGAAGGCTCGACTACGACACGGAGGGGCTTTTAATTCTGACGAACGACGGGGAGCTCGCCCACAGGATCCTTCACCCCCGCTACGGACTTCCAAAGACTTACTTAGCCCTCGTCAGGGGCAGGGTTTCTCCGCAGACGGTCCGGCGCATGCTGAGGGGAGTGGAGCTCGAAGACGGCTTTGCAAAACCGGACAGTCTGAGGGTGGTAAGATACGAGGGTAAGAACACCCTCCTGGAGGTGGTCTTCCATGAGGGTAGAAAGCACATAGTAAAGAGGTTTCTCGCCCGCTTCGGGCATCCGGTTGTGAAGCTCAGGAGGACGGCGGTGGGACCCGTGAAGCTGGGAAAGCTACCGCCGGGAAAGTGGAGGAACCTTACTGCGGGGGAACTGCGGGCTCTGTTTTCGGCGGTTGGTTTAAAATATAAGCCATGACGGATCTCATCGTCGCCCTGATCGCGGGTGCCGGCGGAGCCTTCCTTCTTATGAAATCCCTTCACCTCTTCGTTCGGTGGAAGGCGAGCAAGCTGGTGGGCAGGGAGGTAACCGAGTTCGGCAGGAACGCGGTGGTTTACTTTTACTCACCCGGCTGTAAAGCCTGTATTAAGATGGAACCTGTGATGAAGTCCGTCGGCAGGAAAACGCACGTGCGCAAGATAGACATCTCGAACAGCGAGGGGTTGAGAACCGCCAGAAAACTCGGCATCTGGAGCACACCCACCACGGTGATCATCAGGGACGGCAGGGTTAAAAGTGTTCTTGTAGGATACAGAAGTGAGGAGAAAATTCTCAGGGAGGTGAGCGGATGAAGTTCTTTATCGATACGGCGGACATAGAACAGATCAGAACCGCCAACAGCTGGGGTATCCTCGACGGCGTAACAACGAACCCCACGCTCATTTCGAAGACGGGCAGACCCTTTAAGGAGGTTGTCAGGGAGATCCTCGAAGAGGTCAGCGGTCCCGTGAGTCTCGAAACCGTCTCCATGGATGCGGAGGGCATGATCAGGGAGGGAAGACAGCTTGCGGAGCTCGGGGAGAACGTGGTTGTCAAGATCCCCATGACCCCCGAGGGAATGAAAGCGGTCCAGACCCTCGAAGCGGAGGGGATACCCACCAACGTTACCCTCGTGTTCTCACCTGCTCAGGCGCTTATAGCTGCCAAGGCGGGAGCCTCCTACGTTTCGCCCTTTGTGGGGAGGATCGATGACGTTTCCGGAGACGGGATGAAGCTCATCCGGGAGATAAAGGAAATCTTCTACAACTACGAGATCGATACGGAGATCATCGTGGCGAGCGTCAGACACCCCATGCACGTTGTCGAAGCGGCTCTTACAGGAGCGGATATCTGCACGATGCCCTTTCCGGTCATGGAGAGGCTCTTCAAGCACCCCCTCACGGACAGGGGTATAGAGCTTTTCCTCAAGGACTGGGAGAAGGTTCCCGACAAGCCCTTTTAGCTTCTCACCACGCTTATAAGCTCGCTGGAGGTGGTTACGCCCCTCTTTACCTTCTCTATACCGTCCTCCAACATGGTTCTGAAGCCTCTCCGCACCGCCGCACGCCTTATCTCCTGAGCGTCCTGAGTTCTGGTGATCAGGGATCTGAGGTCCTCATCGAGCTCCAGAACCTCGAAGATACCCACCCTCCCCCTGTAACCGGTGCCGAGGCAGTGGTCGCATCCCTGCCCACGGTAAAAGGGACCCTCGTAGCTTTCGAGACCAAGCTCCCTCAGCTCCTCCTCTGAAGGGGTGTAGGCTTCCTTGCACGCCTCACATATTCTCCTGACAAGGCGCTGGGCTATGACGCCCTCGAGGGAGCTCGCTATCAGGAAGGGTTCTATACCCATGTCGGACAGCCGGGTTACCGCGGAGGGGGCGTCGTTGGTGTGCAGGGTGGAGAGAACAAGGTGTCCGGTCAGAGCTGCGTGAACCGCTATGTCCGCCGTTTCGCTGTCCCTTATCTCACCCACCATTATTATGTCCGGATCCTGTCTGAGGATGGAGCGCAGACCCGTTGCAAAGGTGAGACCCACCTTGGGGTTTACCTGAATCTGACTCACACCCTTTATCTGATACTCGACGGGATCCTCGATGGTTATTATGTTCTTTCTGGGATCCTTCACGTACAGGAGCATGGCGTAGAGGGTGGTTGTCTTCCCCGCCCCCGTGGGACCTGTAACGAGGACTATACCGTAGGGTTTCCGGGCAAGGCGCTTCACCTTTACCTCGTCCTCAGGCACAAGCCCGAGCCTGTCTAAAGTGAGCAGGGATCCGGTCTTGTCGAGGAGTCTGAGAACCACCCTCTCGCCGAAGACTGTCGGAACTACGGAAACCCTCACGTCGAGATCCCTGTTCCCTATCCGGACCCTTATCCTGCCGTCCTGGGGGATCCTCCTCTCAGCCACGTTCAGATTGGACATTACCTTTATGCGGGAGACAACGTTCTGGTAGGTGGAGGCGGGAACCTTCAGTATGTCGTGAAGGATTCCATCCATCCTGAGTCTGACCACAGCCTCGTTCTCGTAAGGTTCGAAGTGAATATCCGAAGCGCCCACGGTGGACGCCTTTATGAGCACCGAATTAACCAGACTCACGGCCGGGCTGTCGTCCTGAGCGTGAAGCAGATCCAGCCCCTCCACCCGCTCCTCCTCCTCCCCCTCGATACGGATCTCCTCAGCCGAGAGCCTCTCCTGCAGCTCCCTGGCAAACTCCTCGTCGGGAACCACAACCAGCTCCACGTCCTTGCCCGTTAAGAACCTGATCTCCTCCACATCCTCAGCCCTGTAGGATTCGGGAGCAAGAATTCTAAGCAATCCGTCCCTCTCCTCGAGGGGAATCAGCCTGTAATCCCTGAGTATGTTCATAAGAATTAATATAAGGATGAGGAGGGTGAGCCATGGGTAGATCCGTTCTGGCGCTGCTGTTTATGCCCGCCCTCTCCCTTGCGGAGGGGAGGGATCTCTACGAACACCACTGTATCAGGTGCCACAGGGAGGACAGCGCAAAACCCACCGAGTTTCTGAAGGCAAAGTTCAGAGGAAAACCCGAAGCTATTGTAGAGCTGTCCAAGAGGTGCCCCTGGGGCAGGAACCTTTCCCAGATGGAGATCGAGATAATAGCGGAGTGGCTGTCGGGAGTAGAGTGAACTATACTTTAAAGAATAGCGAGGTGAGAGGTTGAAGCATCTTACGGAGGAGCAGATCAGGGAGCTTAAATCTGTCCTGCTGAGCATGAGGGAGAAACTGCTGGAGTCAGCCCGGGAGCAGATAAGGGATCCCTCCAACGTAACCTTCGAAGGAGGCGACGAGATAGACCGGGCGGACATCGAGGGGGAGAGGTATCTGACCTTCCGTATAAAGGGCAGGGAAGCCACCCTCCTCCACAAGAT
>DRNB01000247.1 GCA_011375045.1 Aquifex aeolicus | reverse complement strand
CCCTCTTCCCCCACCTGAGGGAGCTTTCTGAAAGGTTCGGGAACCTGAAGCTCTTTCCGGTAAAGTTCTGTCCGACGGCGGAGGCGCTCGCCAGGTTCTTTTACGATTTTCTGACGGAGAAGCTGAAGGAGGCGAACCTTCTCGGCGAGGTGAGGGTGGTCAGGGTTACCCTGTGGGAAACCGCCACCTCGAGGGCGGACTACAGGGGCGAGGACCCCTGAACTTACTTTTTTACCCAGCTCAGAGGACCGTAACGGATCTCTAAGGCGCTTTGAGCGATAGCCTCAGACAGGGAGGGGTGGGCGTAAACGCTGCGGGCTACAAAGTCTATGTTCAACCCTCCCCTCATTACAGGGATTATCTGGTGTATAAGCTCGCCGGCACAGGGACCAACTATATGAACACCCAGAATCCTTCCGCTCTCTTCATCGGCAACTATCCTGACGAAACCTTCGTTCTCTCCGTCGTCCATAGCCTTGGGGTTTGCCACAAAGGATGCGACCCCCACCCTGACCTCGTAACCCAGCTCCTCCGCCTGATCCTCGGTGAGTCCCACGCTCGCCACCTCGAGGGCGGAGTAAACTATCTTGGGGATCATCCTCTCGTCCCGCTTCCAGTCGCTTCCCCCGAGCATGTGGTTGACCGCCACCTTAGCCTCATACATGGCTTTGTGGGCGAGCATCAGGGGAGAGGTTATGTCTCCGCAGGCGTACACACCCTCCGCCGTTGTTCTGGCAAACTCGTCGACCTTTACAAACCCCCTCTCGTCTCTCTCGATCCCCACGTCCTCCAGACCCATGCCTCTGGTGTTCGGTCTTCTACCCACGGCGAGCAGGATAAAGTCCACATCGACCTTTCCCCCGTCTGTGAGCTGAACCCTGATCCCTTCGGAGGTTTCCTCCCACCGCTCGACGGTTGTGCGCGTTCTCAGATCCACGCCGATTTGGCGGAGCTTGCGTCCCAGATACCTTGCGGAGTCCTCGGGTATGTCGTCGCTGGGCAGTATTCTCTTCTTCAGCTCCACAAGGGTAACCTCACATCCGTACTTTCTGAAGATGTAGGCAAACTCGACGCCGACGGCTCCCCCTCCAACGATAAGCAGTCTGCGGGGGAGTCTGTCTAAATCCCAGATCTGATCGGTGTCCAGAACGCACCTGCCGTCGGGAACGAGGTTACCCACGCTCGCCGGTCTGGATCCCGTCGCCAGAAGCACAAAGCGGGTCCTGATGGAGGTTCCAGCTCCCTCCACGTAAACTGTGCGGGGATCCTTGAGAATACCCCTTCCGTAGAGTATGGGGAGGTTTATCTGACCGGCGAACTTTTTAAAGTTCTCCCGGATCGTTACCACCACCCTGTCCCTCGCCTCCTTGAGCTTTCCGTAATCTATCCTGTAACCCTCGGGGACTATACCCCAGTGTCTCATTCTCTCCAGCTTGTCTATGAGGTAGGCGCCGTGCCTCATGTACTTGGAGGGGATGCATCCTTTGTTCAGGCAGTTTCCCCCCACCGTTTCGGGCGACAGCTCCACCATCACAACCTTCATACCTCTTCTGTAAGCGTAAACACCAGCCTCGTAACCTCCGCTACCTGCGCCTATTATGACCAGGTCAGCTTCCATCCGCCACCTCCGCAAGGAATGCTAATATTTTAGAGGAGAAGGTTCCGGACAGGCTGGAGGTTTCTGTGCTTTTTCTGTATCCTCTCTCCCTTCTATACCGCGGAGCGGTTCTTGTTAGAAACTCCCTGTTCGACAGGGGTCTTCTGGAGGTCAGACGTCTCCCTGTACCTGTGGTTTCGGTGGGGAATCTGTCTGCGGGCGGAACCGGAAAGACCTCCCTCGTCAGGTTTCTTGCCCGGAAGCTGGGAAAGAGACGGCGGGTGGCGGTTCTCCTGAGGGGTTACAGGAGGGAGTCGGAGGGTCTGGTGGTGGTTTCGGACGGGGAGAGGATCAGGACGGACGTTCGCGGGGCGGGGGACGAGGCGTTCCTTCTGGCGAAGTCTCTGAGGGGGGTTCCGGTGGTTGCCTGCGGCGACAGGTTCAGGGGAGGGCTCTACGCCGTCGAGGAGCTGGGGGCGGAGCTGATCCTCCTCGATGACGGCTTTCAGCACAGAAGGCTTTACAGGGACGTGGATATAGTCCTTCTGAAGAGGAGGGATCTGAGCGACAGGCTCCTGCCGGCCGGACTGCTCCGGGAGCCGGTGGATGCGCTGAGGAGAGCTGACGCTCTGGTCCTCTCCTATCAGGAAACTGATCCCTTTGACTTCTCCTTCGCCGGGAAGCCTGTCTTCAGGATGTTCCGGGAGTTCTGCTGTCTGCGGAGACCGGACTTCTCCAGAGTGTCCCTCCGGGAGCTGGAGGACAGGGAGGTTACCGTCTTCGCCGGTCTGGGAGACAACGAGCAGTTCTTCAGGGCTGTGGAGTCCCTCGGGCTGAGGGTGAGGGAGCGCATCTCCTTCCCCGATCATTACCACTACAGGGACTTCAGACCCCGGAGGGGAGAGGTCTATCTTACCACCCTCAAGGATCTGGTGAAGCTCCCCCCCTGCGAGAACCTCTACGCTCTTGACTTCAGGCTCAGGGTGGAGGGTCTTCCGGAGTTCGTCGCCGGGAGGATAGGGATTCAGGAGTAAAACTTCTTGCTTATCTGGGCTCGCTCCTCACCGCAGGTAACGTTCTCCTTCTCGATATACTCCTTCTGTCTGCGGACGGCTTCCTCTCCTGTAACGAGGTCCCTGAGATCCCTTTCGAGATCGGTGGGTTTTATGCGGGCTATCCACCCCCGTCCGTAGGGATCCTCGTTTATGAGCTCGGGGTTATCGAAAAGCTCCTCGTTGCGCTCCACCACCTCCCCCTCTATGTCGGCTGGGATGGGACCCGTCCACTTGCCGCTTTCGAGGGAGGCGACGGGCTTGCCTTTGGGGACGTGTCTGCCGGGCTTCTTTATCCTTATGTTTATGATCTTACCCGCTCGTGCCTGTCCGATATCCGTCGCTCCCACGGTAACGGTTCCGTCCTCGTTTATCCTGAACCAGACCTGATTCTCTATGTCGTAGTAAAGATCGGGCGGGATAAGGCAACCTCTGTAAACCTCCGCCATCTTACTTCCTCCCTTCCTTAGTATAGCTCAGCAGGGTAAGCCTGCAGGAGTGCTCGAGGGTAGAAACGTAGCTGTAGGCTTCCTGAAGATCCGTGCCCGCGGAGAAGACCCCGTGCCCCCTGAGGAGAACCACCTTCCGCTCCCTTAAAAGCTCCGCAGTCTTCCGGATCAGAGCGGGACGGGGAAGCTTAGAGGGATCGAGTAGCGGCACCTCCCCGAGAACGGCTCTCGCCTCGTAATCGGGGGGATCTATCTCCTCTCTGAGGAGCGAGAGGGCTACGGCGTGGGGAGGGTGGGCGTGAACCACCGCCCTCTTTCCTGTTTCCAGAACAATGCTCCTGTGGAGGTCCAGCTCCACGGAAGCTCGCTCTTCGAGGGAATCGCTTTCCTGCAGGGGAAGCTCTAAAACGTCGGTGGGAAGCAGATCCCCGAGATTACTTCCTGTGCGGGTTATGAAGATTCTGTCCCTGAAAGCTACGCTCAGGTTCCCCGCCCGGGCGCTCACCAGCCCCTCCTCGAAAAGGAGCCTGCCTGTTCTGAGAATGTCCCTGAGGATCCACTCCATCAGAAACCAAGCTCCCTCACAACTGCCTCTATCTCCGGAGGAACCGTTACCGGCTCTTCACAGACCCTTATGGCTGTATCCGGATCCTTCAGTCCGTTTCCGGTCAGCGTGCAGACTACGGTCTCACCTCCCCTGAAGAAGCCTTCCCGGGTCAGTTTAATGAGACCCGCCACACCCGCAGCCGAAGCCGGCTCGCAGAATATCCCCTCGGTCTGAGCCACCATCCGGTACGCGCTGAGGATCTCTCCGTCGCTCACCGCGTCGATCCGTCCCCCCGATTCCTGAACCGCGCTGAGGGCGCTCTTCCAGCTGTAGGGGTTGCCTATCCTTATGGCGGTGGCTACCGTCTGGGGGTTCTTTATGGGGTATCCCTTGACTATGGGTGCTGCTCCCTCCGCCTGCCACCCCATCATACGGGGAAGTTTCTCTATCCTCCCCGCCTTTCTGTATTCCCTGTAGCCCTTCCAGTAGGCTGTTATATTGCCCGCGTTGCCCACAGGTATGAAGTGGTAGTCGGGCGCCTCCCCGAGAGCGTCGCACACCTCGAAGGCGGCGGTCTTCTGCCCCTCTATTCTGTAAGGGTTAACCGAGTTCACGATCTCGACCGGGAGGATCTCCCCGATCTTCCTGACTATGTAGAGGGCGTCGTCGAAGGTCCCCTTTACCGCAAGCACCTTTGCTCCGTAGATCATCGCCTGTGAAAGCTTGCCTATGGCAACCGCCCCCTTGGGGAGCAGAACGTAAGCCCTCAGCCCGGCTCTGGCAGCGTAGGCGGCTGCTGAAGCGGAGGTGTTTCCTGTGGAGGCGCATATTACAGCTTCCTTTCCGCCTTCGAGGGCTTTCGATATGGCGAGGGTCATTCCCCTGTCCTTAAAGGATCCCGTTGGGTTCAGCCCTTCGTATTTGAGGTATATTCTGCCGTTGAAACCTATGGTTCGGGCGAGGTTTCTCGCCTCCAAAAGGGGGGTGTTGCCCTCGAGAAGCGTTACGACGGGGGTGCTCTCTGAAACGGGAAGGAACTCTCTGTACTGTTCTATGACGCCCTTCCAGCAATCCATAACACGACCTTAATTATAACCCTGAAATGTTGGAAAATATTAAACTCTATGGAAGAGCACGTTTTCGTTTACTCCTACATCCTGATAATCCTGTCCATTCTGATAGCCCGCAGGGAGGAACTGGGAAACGAACGGGAGATATTCGTTTCCTCCTTAAGAACAGCCCTGCAACTCATTCTGCTGGGTTACCTTCTCAGATACCTGCTTCAGTTAGAAGGTTTAGGGGAGATCCTCTCCGTTATACTTTTCATGGCTCTCGTCTCTGCGGTCATAGCCTACGAGAGGGTCAGACACAGAAGGGTGCTTCTGACCAGCTTCATATCCATTGCGGGCACCACCTTTGCAGCCCTTACACCTCTTTTGCTGAGCCATCTTCTTCAGCCAACCGCTCACCAGCTCATACCCTTCGGGGGACTGATTATCGGCAACACCCTCAACTCCATAACCCTTGCCTTCGACCGCTTCCTCGGCGAGGTCAGGAACAGAAGGGAGGAGATAGAAGCGAAGGTAGCCCTGGGCGCTCCCCTGAGATACGCCATGAGGGAGTCCTTCAGGGAAAGCCTCAGAACCTCTCTGATTCCCAAGATAAACTTCATGAAGGCTGCCGGACTCGTCCACATACCCGGCGTGGCTGTGGGCATGCTTATGGCGGGAGCGGATCCAATGAGGGCGATCCTCTTTCAGATTGCCATCCTCTACACCCTCGTCT
>DRNB01000246.1 GCA_011375045.1 Aquifex aeolicus | reverse complement strand
GTGAGGTTGTGGAGATGGACACCGTTCCAGCTTTGGGCTTCCCATCCTATCCTGCAGGTGTAGTTGTAAGCGAACTTATACTGTTCAAGGGTTTCAAGGAGTATCTGTTTCTGTTCATCAGCAGGTTTAAGGACGAGTTTAAGGGTTCGCTGGAGTTTCATGTTCATATACTACCTCAATACTTTCAGACTTTCAAAGGCGGTCTCCTCCCTTCCCTTAAGGAAGGGGTCTCCGACCGCAGGAGGAGAAGATGAAGATCGCCATCGACGGTCCCGCGGGGAGCGGGAAGAGCAGCATCGCCCGGCTCCTCTCCAAGAGGTTGTGGATCCCCTATCTCGAAACTGGTCTCGCCTACAGGGCGGCGGGTTACCTCCTTCTCAGAACCCTCGGTGAGAGGGAAGAGGTTTCCTGGGAGGAGGTCGAGCCTCTTCTGGACAGGATACGGATAGAGCCGGGCCTGGGGGAAACGGTGGTTTACGTGGAGGGCAGACCTCTTCTCGAGGAGCTGAAGGACGAGAGGGTGGGTAACATGGCTTCCCTCGTGGGAACGCTTCCCCAGTTCAGGGAGAGGATAAACAGGAAGTTCAGGGAGATCATAGGGGATCGTCAGATGATCGTCGAGGGCAGGGACGCGGGAACGAACATAGTTCCCGAGGCTCAGATCAAGCTCTTCATAACCGCAAGTCCCGAGGAGAGGGCACAGCGCAGGCTAAGACAGCTCCGGGAGGCGGGTGTGCAGGCGGACTACGGGGAGATCCTCTCCCTGATAAAGGAGAGGGACAGAAGGGACGCCGAGCGTAAGGATTACCCCCTTAAACCCGCTGAGGACGCCATTCTCATCGACACCACGGGGCTGAGCCTCGAGGAGGCTGTGGAGAGGATCCTCTCCCTCCTTGCGGAGATCGAAAGATGAACGCTCTCCCCAACCTGCTCTCCTTCCTGAGACTTCTGGGCGCTCCCGGCGTCTTTCTCTTAGCTTACCGGGGGGAGGAGAGATACTCCGCTCTCCTCTTTGTGCTTCTGGCTCTGACGGACGCTCTGGACGGTTTCCTGGCAAGGACACTCAGGGCGGAAACCAGACTGGGGAAGTTTCTCGACCCCCTTGCGGACAAGGTTCTGCTCTTCTTCGGTCTGCTCACGGTAACCTTCAGAACCGAGCAGGGGGCGCATCCTCTTCTGATCCAGCTCCTTATCGTCAGGGACTCCGTCCTTGTGGGGGGAACGCTTCTCCTGAGGAGATACGGCTTTGTTCCCGAGCCTTCCCTGTGGGGAAAGCTGACCACCTTTGTCCTCTCCGTAACCGTCGGCGTCGGCTTCCTCTTGGAGCTGTCCCCCGACGGGGCGCTCCGGGAACTCTTCAGGGTTCTTCAGGTCTGCTCCGGGGTTCTCATCCTCGTGTCCGCCTTCGATTACACCGCAAAGGGGGCGGGCTTCCTCCTGAGTAAGCTTATAATTGAGAAGCGATGAAGGGCGTCTCCGGCAGGGAGTGGTATCTCCTGAGCGATCAGATAAAACCGGAGGAGGACCTCGTCAGGAGGTTCGGATACTTCCTGGCACAGCTCCTCGTCAACAGGGGGTTCGAGGACCCCCAAAGCGCCTTCGACCTCAAGCTGAAGTATCTCATCCCCTACACCTTTCTACCCAATCTGGAGGAGGGAGCTCAGAGGATAGTGGAGGCTGTGAAAAAGAGGAAGAGGATCCTGATCTTTGGGGACTACGATGTGGACGGCATCACGGGAAGCGCCATCCTCTACGAGGTGCTGAGGAGGGCGGGGGCAAGGGTGGTTCCTGTTCTCCCCAACAGAGGAACCGGATACGGGCTCAACGACTACCTCATCAGCCTCTTCTCCCGATACGCGGATCTTCTGATAACCGTCGACAACGGTACCTCCGCGGTGAGGGAGATAGACGGGAGCGGTATAGAGGTGGTGGTGATAGATCACCACAACGTCCCGGAGCGCACACCGGAGAGAGCTGTTCTTGTAAATCCAAAGCTGAAGGAGTCGGTTCCGAAGGATCTGCAGGAGATATCCTCGTCGGCGATGTGCTTTTACATGGCGCTCGTGGTTTCCCGGCAGCTGGGGCTCGATATCGATGTGAGGAACTTTCTCGATCTCGTCGCCCTCGGAACCGTCGGGGACGTGATGCCCATGAACAGAACCAACAGAATTCTCGTTTCCAAAGGAATAGCGGTTCTCGAAGGGGTGCTGAGGGGAACCCTGAGCAAGCCCGGCGTCAGAGCCCTCCTGAAGATCTCGGGTATCAGGAACGGTGTCTCCTCCAGAGACATAGCCTATTCCATAGCCCCCCGTCTGAACGCTCCGGGACGGGTAGGGAATCCCAAGATCTCCCTCCACCTCCTTTTGGAGGACAGGGCTGATAGGGCGGAGCTGTTAGCCCGGAAGGTGGAGATCCTGAACTCCCGCAGGAGAGCCATAACCGACCTCGTTTACAGGGAAGCGAGGGAGAGAGCCCGGGAGCAGAGGAACAGGAGCTTTGTATCCCTCTGGAATCCGGGCTGGCACGTGGGTGTTCTGGGTATAGTTGCGGGAAGGCTATCCGCCCAGCTGGGTAAGCCCGTCGCCGTGTTCGCGGAGGGAAAGGAGCAGTCCGTAGGCTCTGTCAGATCGGTGGAGGGCATCGACGTTTACGAGGGTCTCAGACAGCTTTCCCACCTCTTTCTCAAGTGGGGAGGACATTCTCAGGCAGCGGGGGTAACGCTCAGCAGCGGGCTTTTAGAGGAGTTCAGCCGGCGGGCGGAGGATATCTTCGAGCACGTTCCCCGGAAACCGCCCCCCCTTTACGTGGATATGGAGTTCCCGCCAACAGCCCTCAGTCCCCAGATCCTCAGTCAGATCGACAGACTCGAGCCCTACGGGGAGGGGAACCCACCGCCCACCTTTCTGTCTCCGGAGGAGAACCTCCAGCTCAC
>DRNB01000245.1 GCA_011375045.1 Aquifex aeolicus | reverse complement strand
TTATGTTCTTGGGAGGTTTGCCATATACAATCTTGCTCTTCTTGAGGAGCTCCTTTTATTGCTTTTCAGGCTTTCGGTGCTTGTCAGGCTCTTTAAAGCCCTCTCCCTCAACATAATGGGTATTTTTCCAACAGCCTCCCTTCCTGTTGACAAACCCTTTTACAGGTGTTATATTATTTTACAGTTAGAGGTGAAAAGAGGCTGGGAGTGAGAAACTCCCTCCCCCTCCCTCCCCAAGAGTTTTTGCTCGCCCGCCCGGGCGAGCCTTTCTAAAAATCAAACTTCTCCTTCAGAAACCTCCTTACCTCAGCGAACACCTCCTCCGTCGGTGGGTGGGAGGGGATTACCATTACCCTTTCGGGGTCCTCCTCCGCTATCCTGAGGTAACCCCGTCTGACCTTCTCCAGAAAGTCCGGATCTTCAAAACGGCTCCTCTTAGCGAGTCTCTCTATGGCGGATCGTGGATCTATATCGAGGAGGAAGGTAACGTCCGGCCGGAGTCCGCCGGTTGCAAAGTCGTTGAGCTCTTTTATCAGCTTCAGATCGATTCCTCTGCCGTATCCCTGATAGGCGAGGGTGGAGTCGGTGAAGCGATCGAGGATCACGATGAAGCCAGCCTGAAGGTCTGGCTTTATTTTTCTGTGGACAAGCTCCGCTCTGGCAGCTTCGAAGAGGAACAGCTCCGCCTGAACCGTGAGATCGGAGAGCACGAGGATCTCCCTGAGCTTTTCGGAGACAGGCACCCCTCCGGGCTCCCTGTACAGGACAGCCTTCCTTCTTGATCCTATGAGGTGCTCGTAGAGTCTTTTCGCCTGAGTTGTCTTACCGGCTCCGTCTATTCCCTCAAAGGTTATGAGCATAAGATATTAGTAAAGCATGATAGACAAATCTGAGCTCGGTGAGGAGGTTTTGAGGGAAATCGCGGGTGTGGGGGGAAGCTACGGCGTTAAAATAGAGCTCTGCCTTCAGGAACTCGAGCGTCTGAGGAGAGCCATCGCATACCTGAGGTCCAGAATACTGAGGTCAAGAAAGTTCCCGGCCTTTTCCATAAGACTGTGCGTCAGACTGAGAAAAAGGTTCTACCAGGTCAGGGAACGTGCCCGGGAGCAGAGGAGGTATCTGATCATATACAGGGAAGCTCTTGGTCTTGTAAAGCACACCGAGGTTTTTGAAATTTACAACATAGAGAGCTACGATCCTGTCTGATCAGGCTGTCCCTCCCTGCGGCGTTCCCTGACCGCTGAGAGCCAGTCCGCAAAGAGGGCAAGGAAGATGCCGAGCATGAGGGAGGAAAGGCCGGCAACAGCTACTATAAGTGCTCTCTTGGGTTTTACGGGAACGTCCGGCTCGGAAGGGGGATCTATGATCTCCACGTAGATAAACTCCCGCTGTTCTTCCAGCCTCGCCTGCTCGTAGAGCTTCCTGAGGGTTTCGTACTTCGCCTGCAGACTTCTCACCTTCAGAAGCACCTCCGTATAGCCTGCCATCTTCTCGGGAGCGTTTTCCAGACCCGGAACGGCGGAGAACCCCTCCGCGGAGTTCTCTATGCGGGCGAGCTGATTATCTATGGCTTCTATCTGACGCCTGAGGTAGTCGATGCGGGAGCTGTCCGGGGAAAGGACGCCTTCGAGCTTCCTGAGCTCTATCTGAAGGGCTACCTTCTTCGAGAGAAGTTCGGCGTAAAGCTCGAGGGTTCCCTTCAGCTGCTCCTCGGGAACTATGATCTTCTCCCTCCTCTGAAAGCGGGCGAGCTCTCTGAGCTCCCTCTTGAGCTCTTCCTCCGTTTCCTTCAGCTGGGCTTCCAGAAACACCCTGTTTGCTCTCGCCACGGTAAGGGCTTTCTCCCTGAGGGCTTTCCTGAGCTCCTCTATAAGAGCTTCCCCTATCCTGCGCGCAAGAGCAGGATCCTCGTGCTCCACACTCAGCTTTATGACCCCTGTTTTTCTGTCCTTCGTTACGCTGATCATCTTCTTCAGGATCTCGACGGCAACGGTCCGGGCGTCCCTCTCCGGCGGGGGATCCTTCACGAGGACATTTACAAGCTCGAGCTTGTCGACAACCCTCTCCCTCAGGGTTCTGCTCTTTAAAAGGGCAAGGATCTTGGCGGAGGGTCCCTCCTTGCTCAGCTGAATCCCGAGGAACTGGCCAGCCAGCTCCGAGAGACCTGTAGTGGGCTGGGAAGCAACCGGAAGCAGAGAGGCTTCCGATCTGTAAACAGGTTTCAGTATAAAGCTGACGGCGAGAGCCGTTAAGACTCCTGCCAGAAACACGCCTCCTATGAGCCTCTTCCTTCTGACGAGCCTGAGCCACAGCTCGTAGAGGTCTATTTCCTCCTCTTCCTGTAGGGGTTTCCTCTCCCTGTCCTCCATTATAGCCTCCAGCTGAGACTCAGTCCCAAGGTGAGAAAGGTTCGCCTGCCGGGCACCACGTTGAACCTGTTGGGGTAGGGATCCGTGTCCCTGTTCTGTGAGAAATCCGCTCTCAGGAAAGCGCTTACGATGAGGATCCGGAGCCTCTTCTCTCCCGAGAGGGTCAGGTAAAACCTCCTGACGTATTCCTTAGCTCTGTAAGCAGGCTGTTTGTAAGCTCCTATCCTGTAGCTGAGGGACGCCTTTTCGGAAAGGTAGTATCTGTGGGAGAGAAGTATGTGGAGGAGGTTGCTCCCGTAGGGATGTCCGAGGGAAAGTCCCCTGTAGGTGTATCCCTCGTAGCTGTAGTGGTGGTGAACATACCACTTGTCGCTGACCTTCGTAAACTCACCCCTCAGGAGGTGCTTCTTGGTCGATAGCAGGAAGCCAGCCACGTAGCTTGTGAACAGAAACCTGAAACCGAAGGGGAAGTAGAACTCTCCCCTGTCCTCCTTCTGCCACCACGCCTTTATATCCGTCCCCGCTTCCTGATAGTAGATCTTGAAGCTCCTTACCCCTTCGATAAGCCTGTGGAGGGGCAGGTAGAGGGTTACGTCCACAGCACCGTAGCCGTCCGCATCGAACTTGCTGGAGGGAACGTTTTCCTCGCTTCCCAGAATGAACTTCGGATACTCGGTTAGCTTGAAACCCGGTCTCCCCTCACCGCCGTA
>DRNB01000244.1 GCA_011375045.1 Aquifex aeolicus | reverse complement strand
TGTCGAAGGGGGAGTTTACAGGGAGAACCTCCTCATAGATAAAAGGGTTCATCTGAAGGGCGTGGGGAATCCTGTGCTGGAGTGGGAGGGAACCGATAACCCCGTGCTCTTCGAAGGGAGGGGTTACCTGATAGGCATAAGGAGCGGGGGGGTCGTCGTCGAGGGTTTTACCCTGAAACACGTGCGCTCTGGAAGAAAGAGAGCCGTAGGTATAATCATCGAGAGGGCGGACGGGGTAATTGTGCGAAACAACAGGATGCTGGACACCTCCATAGGGATCAGGGTCATAAACAGCAACTCAGTCGTCATAGAGAACAACTACATAGAGGGGGAAAGAGATCTGGACGTAAACCAGCGGGGTAACTGCATAGACATGACCGGATCCAACAGGGCTGTGATTGTGGGCAACACCCTGAAGTTCTGCAAGGACGGTATATACATGGAGGTGTCTCACGAGGGACGGGTCGAGAACAACACCATAGAAGCCTCCCGGTACAGCATCCATACCATGTGGGTCGACAGGGGTGTCTGGAGGAACAACGTTACGAGAGGAAATCTGCTGGGTCTTGCCATTATGTACACGAAGAGGGCTGTCATAGAGGGGAACCTTGCGGTTGGCAACACCACCCACGGCATACTCCTCATACAGGCGGAGCGCAGCGTGATAAGGAACAACACGGTCATCGGGAACAGCTGCGGTATCTACTTCTTCGGAGCTTACAGGAACGAGCTGACCGGAAACCTCGTGATGAACCACCTCATAGGTATATGGAGCCTCGCCGCCTCGGAAAAGAACAGGATAGAGGGTAACTCCTTCATAAACAACGGCGTTCAGGTGAGGTTCATATCCACCAAGAAGAAGGAGGAGTGGCCCGGCAACTACTGGAGCGATTACCTAGGCTGGGATATGAACGGGGACGGCGTGGGAGACGTTCCCTACGAGTCCGGTTCCTACGTGGACTACGTGCTCTGGCGCTACCCTATGTCCAAGTTCCTCTTCACAAGCCCGGCTCTGCAGACCATAACCTTTTTGGAGAAGCAGTTTCCCGTTTTCGAAACCTCGAAGGTGGTGGACCCTCGCCCCCGGATGAAGCCCCTGCATCCCCAGTGGGAGGAGCTGGCTAAGAAATACAGGGTCGAACCCTCCCTTTACTATTCGGATCTCGAAAAGTTTCAGGTGATTCACTGATGCTCGAGCTGGTGAACGTGGAAAAGGCTTACGGAGCCCTGAAGGCGCTGAGGGGCGTTTCCCTCAGAATCGGGGAGGGGGAGTTCCTCGGTCTCGTGGGACCCAACGGGGCAGGTAAAACGACGCTGATAAGGATAATCCTCGGTGTGGAGAAACCCTCCGCCGGAAGGATACTCATAGATAACAGGGAACCCGCTCCGGAGGAGTGGATAGCCTTCAGGAGGCGGGCGGGCTACATGCCCGAAAGGGTTTCCTTCTACGACAACCTTACGGGACTGGAAACCCTCAGGTTCTTCGCAAGGATAAAGGGCTACGGGGATCCTGAGATCAGGAGGGTTCTGGAGCTGAACCTCCTCGGAGAGGAGGACCTTAACAGAAAGGTGGGGGAGTACTCCAAGGGAATGAGGCAGAGGATAAACCTCATGCAGGCTCTCTTGGGTGAGCCGAGGATCCTTATCCTCGATGAGCCGACCTCCGGTCTCGATCCCGAAGGGGTGAGAACCTTCTACCGCATACTGGAGGATATAAGGAGGGAGCGCAAGGTTACCGTCCTTATCTCGACCCACGTGCTCGCGGAGATAGAGGACAGGGTCGACAGGGTTGCTATCCTCAAGGGGGGAAGGCTAAGGGCTGAGGGAAGCCTCGAGGAGCTATACATGAACCTGAACCTCCCCATACGCTTCCTCCTTAAGGTCAGGGGCGATACAGAGGAAACGCTGAGGTTTCTGAAGAAGATAGGAGCCGAGGAGGCTCACCTGAGGGAGGAGTTCATCGTTGCGGAGGTTCCCGTCGAACGGAAGGTGGAGTTTATTATGAGGTTGGGGGATCTCGAGGGGAAGGTTCTGGATCTGAAGGTGAGGGAGCCTTCCCTGGAGGAGGTGTTCTTCAGTGCTGAGTGAGGGTGTAAGGGCGGTCGTCTGGAAGGAGAGCCTCGACAGGTACAGGAACAGATGGATCCAGATAGCTTCCCTTTCCCTTGCCCTGTTCACCCTCCTCATCGCTTACTTCGGAGGATCCCCCGCAGGGGTGGTGGGTTTTCAGAAGTTCGAAGCCATACTGGTGAGCCTGATGAGTCTTATAAACTACTTCGTACCCCTCATCGCCCTGCTTCTCGGAGCGGGAGCCATAGCTGAGGAGAGGGAGAGGGGAACCTTCGAGATAATCCTCGCGTCGGTAATATCCCCCTGGGATGTGTGGATGGGCAAGTTCCTGGGCCACTCCCTCGTCCTGATCGCCACCGTGGTTATGGGGTTGATCCCCACCTTTATACTGCTGACGGTCAGGTTCGGTGCTGAGGTGGTGCCCTCGCTCGTTGTTTTCCTCATGTCCACGGTTTTTCTTGGACTTTCCCTGCTCGCCCTCTCCTTCCTGCTCTCGGTCCTCTTTGGGGAAAGGGCGAGGATAGTTATATCGGCGGTTTTCCTCTGGCTTCTGATAGTGATACTCTACGATCTGTTCCTGCTGGGCACGCTTATCCTCACAAAGGGTATGCTTTCGAGGGGGCTCTTTACCGTGCTCCTGCTGGCGAACCCCACCGACGTGTTCAGAATCATAAATCTGCTGTCGGTTGGAGAGCTCAAGGCTATGCTGGGCTTCGTAACGGTGGAGCTTCCCCAGTACCTGAAGCTTCCGGTTCTCTGGGCTGTGTTGCTTGCCTGGATAGTGCTACCCGTTCTCGGGGGATACGTGCTGTTTAAAAGGAGGTTTGAGGGATGAAGGTTATCCTGACGCTCTTAACTTTAACAGGTTTACTCCTCGCCGGAACCGTGAAGGGCAGGGTTGTCTACAAAGGTGGGCCTCCACAGAAGAAGGTGATCGAGGTTACCACGGACGCTCTGGTCTGCGGTGAAACCGTCGAGGTAAAGCTCCTCGAACGGTCCCCGAACGGCGGCGTTAAGAACGCTGTCGTCTGGATAGAAGGCGCAAAGGGCAAACTTCCCCAGAACAGGGACGTGAGGATAAGCATCAAGAACTGCAGGGTAACGCCTCTGGTGAGTGTGGGTTTTGTGGGGGGTAGCTACATCATAAGGAACGAGGATCCCATACTTCATACGATACAGCTCAAGCTGGGGCTCGCTTATAAAAAGGAGAGGAAGACCCGTCCCCTCGAAACGGGAGCGACCATCTACAACCTTGCCCTTCCCAGAAAGGATATGGAGATCAGAAAGCCCATAAGGCGATACCACAGGTATCAGGAAAAGACAGGCTTTATCTACGTCCGGTCCAACGCCCATCCCTGGATAAGGGGCTACATCTTCGTCTTCGATCACCCCTTTGCGGACGTAACCGACGGGGAAGGACGCTTCGAGATCCGCGGTCTGCCTGCCGGCAGATACAAACTCAAGGTATGGCAGGAAGCCTTTGGTGTAAAAGAGCTGGAGGTGGAGGTGAAGGAAGATGAGGTGGTTGAGCTTACTGTTTCTCTTGGTGGTTAGCACCCTTAGCCTGACGCTGTCCACCGAACCCCCAAAGATCGTTCTGGACAGAACGGTAGCGGAGGTAGGCAGGGTAAAGAAGGGGGAAAAGGTAAGGGTCGAGTTCTCCTTCAGGAACGAGGGGGGAAGCGTTCTCAGGATCCTGAGCCTCACACCAGCCTGAACTATATGCACCAGCGCCTCCGCCAGTTTGGCGGAGATACCTCCGGGCGGTGAGGGAACCATAGAGGTGGTGGTGGACACAGGAGTGGACGTGGTAGGTCTCGGAAGGATGTTTAAAACCGTAGAGGTTCGAACCAACGATCCGGAGAGGAGGATCGTGATCCTCGGGATCAGCGGGGAGGTGGTCAGGTGAAGGCTATGAGCAGAAGGGATTTTCTCAGCGCGCCCCTCCTGCTTCTGGGAGGGGTGGCTCTTTCAAAGGGAGTCGACGACAGGAAGGTGCGCTCCGTTACCCTCGATGTAACCCACAGCACAAGGATCCTCAAGCCCATGAAGAGGGTGAGGCTCTGGATACCTGTCCCCGCGGAGGATCACGCTCAGGAGGTCAGCGATCTGAAGGTTGTTTCCCCCCTTCCCTACAGGATCACCCGGGAACCCGTGTGGGGCAATAGGAGCGTTTTTGTAGAGGTGTCCGAGATAAGGGAAGCCGAGATCCTGCTGAAGTTCAGGGTAAAGAGGAAGAGGGAGGAAGCGGTGCGGGACCCTTCTCTGGATCCGAAGCTGTGTCTGAAGCCCTCGGAGTGGGAGGTCTGGAACAGGGACATAGAGCGCTTCACCGACAAAGTGGTGGGGGGTGAGAGGGACCCCGAGAAAGTTGCCCGGAGGATATACGATGCGGTGATAGAACGAACCAAGTTCATAGATGGCGTGTGCGGTAGGGGGGTGAGCGTGCTGACCTTCGAGCAGAGGATAGGGAGGTGCGACGAGTTTCACGCCCTCTTCAGGAGCATGCTCATGTACAAGGGGATACCGGCTTCCTGGGAGGAGGGACTTATTCTCCCCTACCCCTCCGAGATAAAGGAAAAGGACAGCTACGAAGCTGACTGCCTGAGGACCATAAGCTGGGTGAGATTCTTCAACGGCAGGAAGTGGATACCCGTCGATCTCGCGGAGGCGAAGAGGAGACCGGATCTGAGGGATTTCTACTTCGGCAGGATCCCCCCCAACAGGATACGCTTCTCCCGGGGCAGGGGTTTCAAATTGGAACCTCCCCAGCAGGAGATCCTGAGCCTCTTTGCCTACACCCACATAGAGGAAGAGGACGGAATCCCCGCCATATACGGACACCACTACAGAAACATCCTGACCTACGAGCTTCTGGATATGGAGGTGGAATCATGAAGATGCTTCTGCTTCTCCTCCTGTGTCTGACGGTGGCTTTTTCCTCCGTGAAGGTAGGGGAGAAGGCTCCCACCTTTGTTCTCCTCGATGAAAGGGACAGAAGGGTGGACTTCGGAAAGTTCATAGACAGACCCACCATCATCTACTTCACCCACAACGCCTGCCACTACTGCACCCAGATCATAGCCTTCCTCAAAAGGGTTCACAGCAGATACGGGGAGAAGGTGAGGATCCTCACCATAAACGTTATGGCGCGGGACAGCAGGCTGATAAAGGCTTACAAGAGAGCCTTCGATCTGCCCTTTCCCATGTTCGCCGGCAACGATCCGCGTCTGATAAGAGCCTACGGGATAAACTTCGTTCCCGTTATCGTCTTCATAGACAAGGAGGGAATAGTGCGGAGGGTTGTAGAGCACTACATCCTCGAAGAGGAGCTCGAGGAAAGTGTTAAACTAATCATGGGAGGAGGGTAAAATGAATTTGTCATCAGGAACTTCTGTTAGCATAAATCTAAGGGAGGTGTTGTCATGAGAAAACTGAGCACTCTTGGTGTAATTGCTCTGGCACTGAGCAGCGTTGCCTTCTCCTATCAGGAGATCGAGGTTACAAACGGGGGTGTTATCAAAGGGAAGATCAAGGCAGCCAAGAAGTATAAGGATCCCGTCCTGAAGATAACCAAAAACACCGACTACTGCGGAACCAGCAAGCCGGCGAAGCTCTATGAGATAGCCCCCGATCTTGGTCTCAAGAACGCCATCGTGGTGATCAAAAACATCAAGAAGGGTAAACCTGTGCCTAAGCAGGAGTGTGTTCTGGACAACAAAAACTGCTACTTCGATCCCCTCGTCCAGGTCTGCTTTAGGAAGAAGGGTAACAAGTTCGTCTTCAAGAACAGCGATCCCTTCCTCCACAACGTGCACATAAACAAAATCCTCAAAAGCG
>DRNB01000243.1 GCA_011375045.1 Aquifex aeolicus | reverse complement strand
GCTGACGGGCAGTTGCTCAGGGAAGCGGGATAAGATCCTCCTTTACCTCAACAACCCTGCTGTTTTTGTCCACTTTCAGAACTATGTCCCCCACAAAGGGGATCATGATCTTCTCATCTTCGAGTATGAGCATATCGTAAACCCCGAAGTCTTCGATCCTCTTTACCTTTCCGAGCTTTTTTCCTCTGTCCGTAACCACCTCCATACCCACAAGCTCGTAGGCGTAGAATTCCCCCTCGCCTCTTTCAGGGAGTTCATTTTCGGGCAGGAAGAGATGAGCTCCTCTGAACTGCTGTGCCTCCTGAACATCCTCGTATCCTTCGAATCTCAGAAGGTAAAACCTGCCAGCTCTCCGGATATCCTTTAACTTAAAGGGAACGTAGGAGCCTCCCCTGCGCTTCAGATACACCCTTTCCAGATTCTCGAACACCTCCTCGGGAGCGAAGGGCGTTACCTTCAGCTCGCCGTTAACACCGAAGGTGTCCACTATCTTACCGATAACTACATACTCCATGAAGGTCAGAGGATCACCTGTTTTACAAAGAGTATCTCCGGAATGTTCTTCAGATCCTCGAGGACGTGCTCGGGCACCTGATCGTCGAGGTTGAGTATTCCGAGGGCTATACCCCCCTTTCTCTCCCTTCCGAGTCTGAAACCTGCTATGTTCACGTTAGCGCTTCCCAGGAGGGATCCTATCCTTCCAATAACGCCGGGGACGTCCTTGTTTTCGAAGACAAGAAGGATTCCCTCCGGCTCTATATCGACCCTGTAGCGATCGATCTGAACTATCCTGAGAAGCTGTCCCTCCAGAACCGTGCCGGCAACCACCTTTTCGGTTCCGTTTGCCCGGACGACCACCTTTATGTAGTGCTTGAAATCGGGGGTCTCTTCGGAGGAAAGCTCCTCCACCTTTATTCCTCTGTCTCTGGCAACGTAGGAGGCGTTTATGATGTTCACAGGAAAGTCGACAACCTCTTCCAGGATACCCTTGAGCACAGCGGCGGATATGGGGTGAAAGTGTTCGGATATGTCTCCCCTGACCTCCACGTGAACTTCCCTGATACCCTCCTCGGACCACTGAACCATGAACCTGCCCATCTTCTCCGCGAGGTCCAGATGGGGTTTTATGAGGGTCAGAACGGACAGATCAGGAAAGGGAGCGTTTACAACGTACTCAACGGTCTGTCCCCTGAGGGCTTTGATAACCTGCTGGGCTACTATCACCGCCACGTTTTCCTGGGATTCGTAGGTGTTGGCTCCTATGTGAGGACTCAGGGAAACGTTTTCAAAATGCCTGAGCCTGTCTATAAACTCCGGAGGGGGAGGCTCCTTGGAAAATACATCGAGGGCTACCCCTCTAACCTTTCCCCTTTCGAGGAACCTGAGAAGGGCTGACTCGTTCACTATCCCTCCCCGGGCGCAGTTGACTATGTAAACACCGTCCTTCATGATCTCGAACTCTCTCTCCCCTATCATGTTCCTCGTCTCATGGGTCAGAGGCGCGTGTATGGTGAGCACGTCTATTTCCCTGAGCATGTCCTCGAGCCTGTCCACGAGCCTGACGTTCAGCTTCTCCGCCTTTTCCCTCGGTATGTAGGGATCGTAAGCCATTACCTTCATCCCGAAGGATCTTGCCCTGATGGCGACCTGCGATCCAATGTTCCCCAAACCGATAATACCCAAGGTTTTGCCGTAAAGCTCGGTTCCCATGAAACGCTTTCTGTCCCAGCGGTGCTCGAGCATGGACTCGTGGGCTCTGTGTCCGTTCCTGAGTATGGTCAGCATGTGCATCATGGTAAGTTCGGTGGCACCTATGGTGTTGGCTCCCGGGGTGTTCACCACAAGTATGCCCCTGCGGGTAGCCTCCTCTATATCGACGTTGTCCACACCCACGCCGGCTCTGCCTATGACCTTCAGCTTCCTCGCCCTGTCCAGAAGCTCTCTGGTTACAGGTGTTCTGCTGCGGGTTACTATGCAATCGAAATCCCCCACGACTTCGAGGAGTTCCTCGTAGGGTATCTCCGGCTCGTTGTAAAGCTCTATGTCTTCCTCCTTCGCCAGGAGCTCGAGCCCCTTCGGAGCTATTGGATCCGTTACAAGAACCTTGAACAACTCCTCTCCTCCACAGAGAAGAACTATTATAGCTTACTTCTGTGCAGAAGGAGTGTATTTAGCACAACGCTGAGGGAGGACAGCGCCATCATAAGACCTGCCACTTCGGGCTTCAGATACAGTCCCAGCTTGTAGAAGGCGCCTCCTGCAAGGGGTATGCCGAGGGCGTTGTAAACGAAAGCCCATCCGAGGTTTTGCTTTATCTTGGCGTTTACCCGTCTGCCCAGAGCAAAGGCAGAGGGCAGAGCCTTTATACCTGCTAACAAGATCACGTCCCCCACCTGTTTGGTTATGTCAACACCGTGAGCAACAGCGAAGGACAAATTAGCCTGGGCGAGCGCAGGCGCATCGTTGATCCCGTCCCCTACCATGGCAACGGTGTGTCCCTTTCTCTGAAGGTCCTCTATTACCTTCTTCTTTTCCTCAGGGGTTACCTCCGCTATGAACTCCTCGAAACCAAGCTCCCGGGCTACGGATCGGGTTGCCTCTTTCCTGTCGCCGGAGAGGAGCACAGGCGTTAACCCCAGGTTCTTGATCGCGTCGATTACCGATCTGGC
>DRNB01000242.1 GCA_011375045.1 Aquifex aeolicus | reverse complement strand
CCGGCGTCCTGACGTTCCTGAGGATGAGGTTCAGAACGTCCTCCCTGACCCTGCCCCTTTCGATGAGCTTGATGGGGGGTATGACGATTCCCTCCTGAAAAAGGGAGGTGGACAGGGACATGGATCCCGGCGCCGCACCCCCAACGTCCGCGTGGTGCGCTCTGCTGGCGACGTAGAAGAGAAGCTCCCCTTCGAAGTAAACGGGGGAAACGAGGGTTACGTCTGGCAGGTGGGTTCCCCCGCTGTAGGGATCGTTCAGCAGGACCGCGTCCCCCTCCTCCAGGGGGACCTTTTCTATAGCCTCCCTGACCGCAAGGGACATGGATCCTAAGTGAACCGGTATGTGCTCCGCCTGAGCGAGAAGCTCCCCCTCCCTGCTGAACACAGCGCAGGAAAGGTCCCTGCGCTCCTTTATGTTGGGGGAGAAAGCGGTCCTCCGGAGAACTATGCCCATCTCCTCCGCAACCGAGATCAGTCTGTTTCTGAAAACCTCAAGGAGCAGAAGCATTGCCGGGAAAGATTATAAGACTAACACCGGAAGGAGATAAAGGATTAAATTGAGTTAAAGCGCCCGTGTAAAAACCGATAAACTAAACTGTTTGGTAACAATGAACGGCGGCAGGGATCAGGGGAGAAAGATTCAGAAGCTTCAGGAAAAACTTCACATCGTATCGAAGATCCTCGAACACATGAAGGAGGGGGTTGTCATTCTGGACAGCAGGGGAAGGATAAAGGCTGTGAACAGAGCTTTTCTGAAGATAACCGGTCTGGGACACGATCAGCTCTACGGACGGGAGATACAGGATCTCGATCTCAAGTGGGAGGGTTTCGCCTCCTTCGAGGAGCTTTTAAGAGCCATGAGAGAGAAGAAAACGTGGCAGGGGGAGGTGTGGGGTGTTCACAGGGATGGAACGGTGTTCACCAGCGAGGTCTCCCTTGTGAAGGCGGACGAGGAGGAGGGGATCTACGTTGCCCTGTTCCTGGACACCTCCGACAGACGGAACCTCGAGGATAGCCTCAGATCCCTTTCCCACTACGATCCCGTAACCGGTCTGCCCAACAGAGCGCTTCTCTACGATCACCTCTCCTACACCCTTTTCAGAGCAAAAGGGAGGGATAAGCTGGTGGGGGTGGTTTTCTTCGACATAGACAACTTCAAGCTCATCAACGACACGCTGGGACACGAAATAGGGGACAAGTTGCTGAAAGCCTTTGCCCGGAGGTTAGCCTCCCACTTCCCCTCCGGAACCCTCGTATCCCGTTTCGGGGGGGACGAGTTCGTGGTTGTCCTGCCCCTCATGGACAGGGTCGAGGATGTGGAGGAGCTTGTCTCCAGCTTTGTGAGGGGATCCACAAATCCTTTCTACATAGACTCCCAGAAGATATACGTTACCGTAACGGCAGGTATAAGCGTTTTCCCGATGGACGGGTGCGACCCCCAGACCCTTCTGAGAAACGCGGACATAGCTATGCACCACGCAAAGGAGCTGGGGAAGAGCAGTTACAGGTTCTTTACCGATGAGCTCAATCTCAAGGTAACGGAGAGGTTCTCTCTGGAGGCTGAGCTGAGGGACGCCCTCGAAAAGGAGGAGTTCGTTCTCTACTATCAGCCGATCTTCGATCTTAACGAGAACCACATAGTTTGTGCCGAAGCCCTCCTGAGGTGGCACCATCCGGACAAGGGGGTGATCCTCCCCGGAAGGTTCATAGAGGTGGCTGAGGAGGTGGATCTGATAACCCCCATCGGTGAATGGGTTCTGAGGAAAGCCTGCGCTGACGGCAGAAAGCTCCACGAGGAGGGTTTTCCCCTCCGGATAGCCATCAACATATCGGCAAACCAGCTCTCGGTCAGAGGCTTCCCCTCCCTCCTGAAGGAGGTCGTCCTCGAGACCGGCTTCGATCCCCGCTACCTCGAGGTGGAGATTACAGAGAGCGCCCTCATGAAAAACAAGCAGGAGGCTGCCAAGATACTGAAGGAGCTCAGGGACATGGGTGTTAACATCGCCATAGACGACTTCGGAACCAGCTACTCTTCCCTTAACTATCTGAAGTTCTTTCCCGTCAACAAGTTGAAGATAGACAGATCCTTCATAGGGGACATCATGTCGGATCCCAACGACGTTGCCATAGCGACCACCATAATAGCCATAGCCCACAACTTAGGTCTGAAGGCGACGGCGGAGGGAGTGGAAACGGAGGAGCAACTGATCTTCCTCAAGCTCTGGCAGTGCGATGAAGCCCAGGGCTTTTACTTTTCCCCTCCCGTAACCATGGACAGACTGCTGGAGCTTCTCAGAAGTGAGAGCTTCAGGATCAAAGATGTATGATGGTCTCCGCCATCAGATAACCGTTTCTGAGCATATCCACGAGGGTTTTCCTGTCGATCCCCGTCTGCTGGGAGATGTCCCCCAGGAGGGTTTCCTCCTCGGGTTTT
>DRNB01000241.1 GCA_011375045.1 Aquifex aeolicus | reverse complement strand
GGGAGAGGCTGGAGGGGGGGAGAATGTGGTAGAGGAGGACACGGAGGGGGGAATTGAGGAGGAGCCAAGTTATCAGGAGGAGTATGAGAGGGAGTATCTGGAGAGGATAAGGGAGGTGGTGAGGGGATATTTGAGCTATCCGCTCATAGCTCGCAGGATGGGTTGGGAGGGAACTGTGGTCGTCTGCTTTACCCTCTATCCGGACGGAGCGATCGGGAATCTGAGGGTGGAGAAGAGTTCGGGATTCGATCTGCTGGACAGAAACGCCCTGAGAGCTGTTTCCTCCGCCGCCCTCCACTTTCCGCGTCCCAGGGAACCTGTAACGGTCGTTCTTCCCATAACCTACCGTCTGGAGTAAAACCTCTCAGAGACGTCCCTGTATCCCTATCCAGTAAAACCTCCCCAAGAGTCCCAAGTCAAAGTCCCTCTTATCACCGAGGTTATCCACGCCCCCCACAAGCTCAAGCTCTCTGTAAATGCTCCTGGAGAAGCTCACATGCACAAGGCTAAAGTTCTTGTCCGTATCCGGCGTATACAGGAAGCCATCCACGAACTCCCCGAAGAGAGCTAACTGAAAGGTTTTCTCCGACAGAACAACCCTCCCAACGGCTCTGTGTCTTGGTCTCTGGAGCAGGGGTTCGTCCCTCACAGTATCCTTCGCCTCCATGTAGGTGTAGGAGACTCCCAGCAGCAGTTTGTCGCCCTTTCTGCCCTGAAGGGAAAGCTCGGCTCCCCTTATCTCCGCCCTGCCCACGTTCCTGAAAGTTATCAGAGCGGTTCCCGGAGGAACAGGGGTGCCGTCGACCGTACAGCCGGGAACACCCCCCATACAGACAAAGCTTGTTTCGATCAGATCCTCCGCTTCCGTATAAAAGATACCGCCTCTGGCGGTAAGATCTTCGAACAGATCTATCTCTAAAGCGGCGTCAAGGTTGTCCGTCCTCTCGCTCCCGAGATCCGGATTGCCAACTATCCAGTAACCAAAGCCGGGGAAGAAGATGAACAGCTCCCTCGGAGTGGGTGTCTTGAAACCCTTAGCGTAGTTAGCCTTTATCCTGATGCGTTCCACAGGCACAAAGGTCGCTCCGATCTTCGGACTCAGGTTGCTCTCGAACCTGTCGCTGTCATCGTATCTAACCCCCGCTATCAGGAACAGATTCTCGGACAAAAACAGCTCATCCTGAGCGTAAACGGCGTAGTAGTCTATCTTTTCCCCGTAGCGATCCTTCGACAGGTTTTCCCTGATCACCTTCCCCTTAAACTCTCCACCCCTTATGCGCGTCCCGCTGACCACCTCCCTTCTGAGCTCGCCCCCCAGGGTGAATCTGTGGTTAAGGAAGAGCCTTTTGCTGAACCACGACTCGAAAACGTAGAGGTCCCTGTCAGCCACGTCAAAGTCCGTCAGCTGGTTGTTGGACACCCTTCTCCTCTCGAAGTCTTTGTCGTAGAGGGAGGCGTAGCCCCTTACAAAGAACCTCCAGTCCCTTCTGTCGGCGTCGAAGCTGAGGGATAAGTTCTGCCTAAGGTTGCTGTGGAGTATCTTCGTGTTTCCCCCTGCCAGAACGCCCTTCTCATCGTGATCCAGATAGTCGTAATCGAACCGTATCTTCGATCCCTCCGCCGGATAGTGGAAGAGGGATAAGCCGGCGCTTTTCACCCCCAGCTGAAAGGAGGGGGTTGTTCCGTCGGGGAGAACGTAAGCGTTTCTGCTCTTCACCCTTCCAAACACCCCCAGGTTCAGTTTCCCTATCCTGCCCGTGTAGGCGGAGAAGGAAAGCTGCTTCTCCTCCGGCGAGGCACCGTATCTCAGGGACAGGTTCACCTCCCTCCGCAGGGGTTCCCGGGTGATCACGTTAACCACTCCCCCCAGAGCATCTGTTCCATAGAGCACGGAGGCTGGACCCTTCATCACCTCTATCCTCTCCACCCTGTCCAAGGTGATCCTGTCCAGTTCGAAGGTTCTGTCCACCTCTCCCGAAAGGCGCCTGCCGTCTATGAGGATCAGAATCCTCCCCTGAGTAAATCCCCTCATACCCAGGAAGTCTGTTCCCCGGGACCTTAGCGTGAATAGGCTCGCGTCGAAAAGGAGCAGATCCCTGAGGCTTTCCCCGCTCCTGAGCTTTAGCTCCTCAGCACCCACGCTTGTGATCGCGGACGGAGCAGTCTTGAGCTCGATCTCGTGGCGGGTTTCCGTAACCACCACATCCTCAAGCTCGAGCAGGTTCTCCGAAGAAAAAACCACAGCAGGCAGAAGGGGTAAAAATCTCAGGTATCTCATCTCTCTCCTCCCCTTTCAACCACACGATCCTCTGCGGAAACCGTCTCTTCCTCCACAAAACCGGAGGAATCGCAGGGACCAAAAAGGAGCAGAAGCGTCAGGAAGCACATGGTCATGGAAGAAGCAAAGGAGTAGCTCATACCCTCTCCCTCCTCGGGGGACCGATCGTTATGACGATCCCTCTGCGCTTTCTGGAAACCCTGAAACCCAGCTCCCTGGCTAAGCTGAGGATCCTCTCGTCCTCCACCGGCACCATGAAGATCAGCTTGAACTCCTCCAGGGACACCCTCCTCTTCATCGTGAGAGCGAGCCTGAGACGCTCCCTTATGTATTCCTCTATAAGCCACTGACTTTCCGGCATACCTGTTACCTCCCTCTCTGATTTCAGAGAATCATGAAAATGAAATCAAGTTTCAATCTCTAAAATACAATGATGTAGATCATAAACTCCTCAAAAAGGTATCCGTGAACAGCTGATAAAATATGAAGACCATGAGCGTGAAGGAAAAGATAAAGGTGCACGTAAACGGCAGGGAAGTGGACGTAGAGAGCGGGACCCCCCTGGGGAGGATCTTTGAACTCGCAGGGGTGGAGAACGCCCTGGGGGGAAGGATGGGGGACAGGATACTGGACCTCCAGACGCCCCTTTACGAGAGCGGAGAGGTGAAACCCGTATACAGGAACGATCCCGAAAGCCTCGAAATCCTCAGACACTCCTTAGCCCACATACTCGCCCAGGCTCTCAAGGAGCTGTTCGGTGCGGAGAAGGTGCACCTCGGCATAGGTCCCCCCACGGAGGAGGGTTTTTACTACGACGTGGAGGTGGAGGGACACAGGATAACGGAGGAGGATCTCCCCAAGATAGAGGCTAAGATGCGGGAGATCGTGGAGAGAAACTACCCCATAATCAGAAGGGAGCTCGACAGAGAATCCGCCCTGTCCCTCTTCGACAGACTGAAGGAAAAGTACAAGATAGAGATCATAAACAGAATTCCCCCCGACGAACCTGTAACGGTTTATCAGCAGGGGGATTTCGTGGATCTGTGCAGGGGTCCCCATCTGCCCTCCACAGGAGAGGCTGGAGCCTTTAAACTCACCTCCGTCTCAGGTGCCTACTGGATGGGCAGGGCGGACCAGCCCCAGCTAACGCGCATATACGGTATGGCTTTCTGGAGCGAAAAGGAACTGCGTCAGAGGATAAGGTTTTACGAGGAAGCTAAGAAGCGCGATCACAGAAAGCTCGGAAGGGAGCTTGAGTTTTTTCTCATAGACGACGACGTGGGAGCGGGTCTTGTGCTCTGGTTGCCCAGAGGAGCGGTTTACAGGAAGGTTCTCGAGGACTACTGGAAGGAGGAGCATCTCAGGAGAGGTTACAGTTTT
>DRNB01000240.1 GCA_011375045.1 Aquifex aeolicus | reverse complement strand
TTCTCTATAAGGGTGGCGTTGAATATATACTCCCCTGCGGGTCCTATCTCGTTCTGGAAGGCGTCCTTGATGGCTTCGACCTGATGGGGCGAGAGGTAGCGCTTCTTTCGCCGGACAACCTTCCTCTCCCCCTCCCGCTCCTTCATCTCGAGATACTTTCCCCGGGTGGTTTCCCTGAGCTCCAAAAGGGTTTCGTGAAAACCCTTAAGCTCCTCCACTATGCCGCCCATGGCGTAGAGGATCTTTGCGGCGCCCGTCCGCTTGGGGAAAAGACCCACCACGTACAGCTGGGGGTTCAGCACGCCCGCGTAGTAGTAAAACTTTCCCAGATCCCCGAAGGAGAAGGAGGGGGGACCCTCCCCGTCCCCCGTTTCCATGGTAGCAAAGTTCAGAAGCATACCCTCCATCCTGCTTAGCCATCGCCGGACGAAGTTCTCCTCCACGTCCGCCGAGTAGATGGTCAGAAAGCCGAGGATATCCTGAACCGCTACGAAGAAGGCTCCCGTGCCCTGTCTCGCCCGCTCGAGGGCTATCCTTATCTCCTCTTCAGGACTCATACTTTTTTAATCTTCTCATCAGCGCCCGCAGGGACAACCTCATCCTCTCGAAGGAGTTGGCAAGCCTCTCTATCTCATACTCACCCTTAACTTCGAGGGGTGTGTCCAGATCGCCGCCGCTCATCTTCTCCAGAAGCCTTGTCATCTCCTTTATCGGCCTGAGGATGGTTCTTTCTATGAGAAGCTGGATGATGAGGATGGGTCCCACAAACCAGCACAGGATCAGAAAGAGGGTCGATCCCAGCGCGTACTTGAAGGCGACCTCCTGGGGAACATCGTTGTTGACCATGGCAAAGAAGAACACGAAGAAGACCAGCAGCGCCGCAAGAAGAGAGCCGATGAAGACCACATCGAGGATCTTGTAGAGAACGCTTCTGTACTTTCTCTTCCTACCGCTTTCGCCTTTCAATCTCCTCCTCCAGCCTGACTATCATCTCCTTGACGCTCACCCTCATCCTTTCGAAAGCCTCAGCCATCTGACCGAACTCGTCGTTGGTCTGGGGTTCCACGGGCGTGTCTATGTCCCCCCTGCTTACCCTGTCCATGGCTTCGATCATCCTGTTTATCTTCTCTATAAGGAGCTTGTAAAGGACCGCCCTCACAAAGAAGATGGGAAGGGTAAAGGCAAGCCCCACGACCGCCCCCGCGAAAAGCAGGGTTCTGGTGATCCTGTGGGGAGGCACCTCCGTTATGTAGAGGACAAAGTAAAGGACAGCGATCGTTATGAGGGTGCTGAAAACGGAGCCGAAGATAATGTAAACCGTGAGCCTGCCCAGCAACCCCCTTATCCTCAACCTCCCCTCCGTCCAAGATATTATACAACCATAGAAGGATCCTTTACTGTGCTACAATTTCTAACTAACCTCGTTCCCTCCCATACGGAGGGGACCGTCAGACCAGGAGGTGAAGAGATGCCAAGACACAGGCACTACAGGACAACGAGGTTTTACGAAACGGTTTTTATCCTCAAACCCACCCTTACGGAGGAGGAAGTCAAGAGGAAGGCGGAGGAGATCAGGAAGTTTGTGGAGTCCAAGGGGGGTGAGATACTGCACTTTCAGGACTGGGGCAACAAGAAGCTCGCCTACCCCATAGAGAACTTTAACCACGGCAGATACTTTCTGATCCAGTTCAGGACCCAGAACCCCCAGCTTACCAACGAACTGGATTTCCAGCTGAAGATCAACGAGGACGTGATCCGGTGGCTGAACTTCCAGATCAGGGAGAGTGAGGTGCTCAAGGGTGCTGAATAAGGTTCTCCTCATAGGAAGGCTTACCAGAGATCCCGTTATAAGATACCTTCCCTCGGGAACGCCCGTAACCGAGTTTAACCTTGTCTGGAACAGACGATACAGGGTGAACGAGGAGTGGAAGGAGGAGAGCCACTTCTTCGACGTGAAGGCTTACGGTCCCCTCGCCGAGGATCTGTCGACGAGGCTATCCAAGGGTTACATGGTTGTTCTGGAGGGGAGGCTCGCTCAGGAGAGGTGGTCCGATCAGGAGGGGAAAGCCCGCAGCAGGGTGAGGATAGTTGCCGAGTCGGTGAGGATAATCAGGAAACCCAGAATAGAGGAGATAGAGGAGGAAGAGATACCCCCCGCGGACAGGGCGCCCGATATCGAGGAGGAGCTGAAGGCTCTCGAGGACAAACCTCCCTTCGATGAGGAGGATGAGATACCCTTCTGAAGAATTTAAAGGAGGTCGCACGCATGGCTATAAAGAGACCCGCTCGCAGAAAGGTTTGCTACTTCTGTGAGAGGAAAAAGGAACCCGATTACAAGAACTACGAGGAGCTCAGGCAGTTCCTCACAGAAAGGGCGAGGATAAAGTCGAGAAGGCAGACCAATCTGTGCAACAGACACCAGAAGAGGTTAGCCCTCCAGATAAAGAGGGCACGTCAGCTGGCTCTTCTTCCCTACGTGGTGGTCTGAGGAGGTGAACGCATGAAGGTTGTTCTGATCAAAGATCTGGAAGGTTACGGTTTTCTCGGGGATGTGGTAGAGGTCAAGAGGGGTTTTGCCAACAACTATCTGATACCGCGGGGTCTCGCCCTGCCGGCGACGGAGGGTAACATCCGGCACGTTCAGGAGATCCTCAAACAGAAGAGCAGGAAGTTAGAGAGGGAAAGGAAGAGAGCCCAAGAGATAGCCAAGAAGCTGAAGGATCTCGTTCTCGAGATAAGGAAGCCTGCCGGAGAGAAGGGAAAGCTGTTTGGAGCCGTTACCTCCGCGGACGTGGTCAACGCTCTGAAGGAGAAGGGCGTGGAGTTAGACAGAAAGAACGTTATCTTTCCCCAGCCCGTAAGGGAACTCGGCATGTTTCCGGTAACCATCAGGCTCCACAGGGAGGTGTCCGTTGAGATAAAGTTGGAGGTAAAGCCCGAGGAAAAGGAGGCTCAAACCGCCGACTGATCCCTGCCTCCCGTGGAGGTCATCTTTGCCGTTATGCGGAGGGCGTTCTTTATAGCCTTTTTGACCCGGGACTTGCTCACCTTTAGAATCTTCGCAACCCTGTCCACCATCTCCTCGTTCTCCATGTCCTCCTCCAAAAGCTCCACCAGGGAAAGGATGAGCCCCAGCTCGTTGTATCTGCTCTCGTAAGCCTCAACTATATCCTCGTCCAGCTCCAGCTCCTTGGCTATCTCCTGAGGGTGCTCCCCCATCAGCTCATCTGTCAGGGAAAACAGTCCTGTGATGTAGGCTTTCTCCTCCAGCCCCGGCACGTAGAGCTTGGCAAGCTCCTCCGCAAGGCTTGCCCTCAGGAGGGAACGCCTTATCAGCTCCTCCTCCTCGTGTCCTGCGAAGAGCTCCGTTATGGCAAGGGCGAGGGTGAAGTTAGCCACGTTGTTCAGGCTAAGGAGCGATATGGCGTCCTCCACGGAGTTTATGTCGTGCGCCCGCTCCCTGTAAAGGGATTTGACAAACCGCAGAAGCCTGTAGGTGGCTCCAACGTCCTGCTCTATAACGTCCGCAACCTTGGCAAGGTTTCGCTTTTTGAGAGCCTCGTAGAGCTTTATCACCGTTCCCTTCATGAAGTAAAGGCTCCTTATATCCCTCAGGGGGATGGGTCGGGAGAGGTAAAATCCCTGAAAGTAATCCACGCCCGCCCTCTTGGCGCTGTCGTAATCCGCTTCGGTCTCTATATTCTTTGCCACCACTCCCTTGTTAAGCTCCTTCAGGATACCCATGACCTCCCTGAGCTCCTCCTCGCTGTAAACCATCTCCTTCCAGTTGATCTTTACCATATGACACTTATTGAGGAGGGGAAGGTAGTTTACCTTCTCAAAGCCAAAGTCGTCGATGCAGAAGGTAAAACCCCGGTCCACGAGCTCGTTGACCGCCTTCAGAAGTTCATCGGTTATGCTCCTGTTTTCGACAAGCTCTATACCCACAAGCTCGGGAGGCAGCAGTTCGAACATGGTCGCTTCGAGGAACAGAGAGGGCACGTTTACAAAGACAGGTTTACCGTTGCCTATTTTGTCCGGTCCCACGTCCGCTACTATGTTCACCGTTATAGAGGTAGCCTTCAGAGGGTCGAGTCCCTGGGGAAAGCGTTTGGTCTTTATGTCCTTCAGGGTTACCTCGTAAAAGGCTATGTTTCCCTCCCTGTCGAAGATGGGCTGTTTAAAGAGCACATACATACTCGAGTCCTATTTTATATAACGGTGTGTCTCCGGGCTTCTTTAATCTCTCCCACAAGGTAGAGAGAGCCCAGAGCGCACACGCTCCTCTCCAAAAACCAGACCTCCTCAGCCGAACGCAGGAGGTGAATTTTCCTGAAACCTAACTTCCTCGCGTGCTCCGCAAGGGCGCTCAGGGACTCTCCCCTGTGGTGGTTCACCTGAATAAGATAGATGGTGTCCCTGTATCTCCGGATCAGCTCGAGGGAAAGCTTCCAGTCCTTTTCCTTCAGTCCTGTGAAGAGGATGCCCACCTCACCGAAGATCCTGCTAACCTCCTTGACCGCCTTGGCTACAGCGTAGGGGTTGTGGGATCCGTCGACCACTAAGAGGGGGTCCTCCCTCAGAACCTCCATCCTCCCCTCCCAGCGCGTTCCCGAAAGAGCGGGGGGGATCCTGTCCTCATCGAGGTCAAAGGCAAGCTCTGCAAGGGTGAGCGCTAAGGCGGCGTTGTCCGCCTGCCATCTTCCCAGCAAACCCAGCTCCGCCTCGGCGATGCTGAGGCTACCGAAGCTGTAGTTTTTCAGGTAGGTTCGCGCACCCACCACCTCACCCCTGTAGGTGTAGTCGATGCCGGCGGCTATCACCCCCGAGTAGCCCAGCTCTAAAGCCTTCGTGTAGAGGGGATACCTGGAGCTTCCTAAAACGAGCGGTTTTCCCGGAACGAAGAGGTGGAGCTTGTCCTCGGCGATCTCCTCGACAGTTCGTCCCAGCCAGCGGGTATGATCCCGCTCCACGTTGGTTATAGCCACCGCAATGGGTTCGCTGACCTTCGTGGCGTCCCACCTGCCCCCCATACCGACCTCTAAAACAGCCACGTCCACACGGCTGTCCCTGAAGTAAAGGAGAGCTATAAGGGTTGCGGCTTCGAAGTAGGTGAGATCGAAGCGCTCCATCACACCCCTGAGATCCCTGACGTAGAATTTGAGAACCTCATCCTCTATGGGTCTGCCGTTAACGCGCCAGCGTTCGTTCTCGCTCACAAGGTGGGGTGATACGAACCAGCCGGTTCTGAAACCCTGCTCCCTGAGGATCCTTTCGAGGAAGGCACAGGTGGAGCCCTTTCCGTTCGTCCCTCCCACAAGCAGGGAGGGAAAGTTCCTCTGGGGATTGTTCAGGTGCTCGAGCGCCTTTCTGATCCTTTCGAGGGAGGGGGTTATGGCGCAGTCCCTGTCCCTGTAAAGATCCCACAGCTTCACGAAAGTGAAAGTTAACCCCTTCGGGGTTTTTTTCAAGTAAAATTCCCCTTTAGAGCGCCTTTC
>DRNB01000239.1 GCA_011375045.1 Aquifex aeolicus | reverse complement strand
TCGCTCTCCTCCTGTCCTCGTCTATCTCCCTCAGGATCTTTTCGAGATCCACCTCCTCGAGGGATCTGAACACCACGTCCGACTGGAGGAAGTAAGCGGAGAGGCGCTTCCTGAGGGAGGTAAAGGCTTTGGGATCCGAGTAGAGGAGAACGGAGAGACCTCTGGTCATTCCCCCGGCTATGAAGCGGGAGGTTCTGCCTGAAGCCTGAATGTAGGCGTTGGCGTCCCCGACCACGAGGTAGAGCTGACCCTCGCGCTCCGTCAGGGAAACGTCCTCCGAGCGCTCTATCCTCTCGAGGAACTCCCTGCTTCTCAGCCTTTCCTCGAGAAAGCGCCTGATCTCCTCCACCCTCTCCCTGACCTTTGGATACCTGCTCAGCGTCTCCTCCCTGAGGGAGAGATACCTCCTGAGGTAGGCTATGAACTCCACCGCCTTACGGCGGTCCTCCTCCTCGAAGAGGTTCATGAGGACGAGGAGAAGGGAGTGGAGTGTGGAGGGCTGGAGGGACGGTCGGGTGGGGAACAGATGCTTGGGGGGATCCAGAAAAATGGCGTATCTGATTACGTGGGGCAGATCCAGTCCCCGGACGAGGGGGTTTGTGATGTGGGATATACCCACCGCCACGTCGAAGTCCCCCCTCTCGAGGAGGCGGTAGAGCTCCTCCGGACTGTGCTCTAAATAGCTGATGGCTTTCACCCCCCCGCTTCTGAGAAACTCCACCACCTCCTGAACCTTCTCCTTCCCGTAGGAGAGGGAGAGGAAGAGGAGTCCTCCCCTCCCCAGACGCCTTATCAGCTGAAGGGAGCGCCGGAGCGCCTCCTCGAAGCCTTCTACCCGCTGGGCGACGTCCACCACATTCCTGAGGGTTGTAACCGCCTTCTGAACGTCGAAACCCAGCAGGTTTCTGAAGAGCATGACCCTCCTTCCCCTCGGTTTGAGCGTGGCTGAGGAAACTATGAGAACCGTGTCCCTCCTCCTCTGCCGGATCTCCCTCAGCTTCTCCTGTTCCTCCTCGCTCCTCTTCTCCTTGAGGGCGAGCTTCAGCTCCTCCTCGCTGAAACCTAAGAGCCTGAAGAGGTTGTCCACGTTTCGGGAGCGCTTGAGGAAGGAGTCTATGTCGTCCACGAATATAAGGCTGAACCTGAAGGATCTCAGATTCTCGAAGTTCCTGTGGAGGAACATGTTTGTCCCGCACAGGATATCGAACTCCCCCCTCAGAAAGCGCTCCCTGACCTTTTTCTTCGATTCGTAGAGGAGAACCTCCCTCCTGAGTCCGAGTCTGTCCCTTAGCTCCCTGAGGCGCTCCTCAGCCTGTCTCGCCAGCAGGCGGGTCGGGAAGATGAGCAGAACCTTTGGATCGAGGAAGAGGGCGGTTACGAGACCGAAGGTGGTCTTTCCCACCCCCGTGGGGGCGACTATGGCGAAGGACTCACCCAGAAAAACCCTCTTGGACCAGAGCCTCTGAAGGCTCCAGGGACGGGCGCCTACCGCCTGCTCGAAGAATTTTTCGAAGCGGGACAGCTTCCTGTCCGTTTCGCAGAAGGGGGCGAGGTTCTTCAGCTTCCTCCGGGAGCGCAGGGCGTCGCAGACCTCTAACCAAGGC
>DRNB01000238.1 GCA_011375045.1 Aquifex aeolicus | reverse complement strand
ATCATCGCTTCGGGAGCCATGGAGAGAGCAAACAAGTTCAAGGGGGAGGAGGAGTTTCTGGGAAGAGGTGTTTCTTACTGCGGTGTGTGCGACGCCGCCTTCTTTCAGGATCAGCCCGTTGCGGTGGTGGGGGAGGACGACTACGGTGTCGAGGAGGCGGAGTTCATAGCCCGCTTCGCCAGCAAAATTTACTTTGTTGTGCCCGGCCGCAAGATAAAAGCTCCCCCGGAGGTTCTGGAGGAGTTCAGCAAACTCCCCAACGTGGAGATACTCCTCAGACACAGGGTTATGGAGATAACGGGGGACAAGGTGGTGAAGGGTGTAAAGCTCAAGGATGTGGGCAAACAGGAGGAGAAGCTCCTCGAGGTGAGCGGGGTTTTCATCTTCCTCGGGGGAACCAAACCCTCCGTCGACTTCCTGATGGGTCAGGTGGAGATGACCGACGGGGACTGCATTGTGGTTAACGAGGAGATGATGACCTCGGTTCCCGGCGTCTTTGCAGCGGGGGACGTTCTGTGCTCCAACATAAAGCAGGCGGTCATAGCGGCTGCGGACGGATGCAAGGCGGCTCTCGCCGTCGACAAGTTCATAAACAAAAAGGCGAGGATCACCTCCCAGTGGTAGGGAGGTGCCTTTAGACCTTTGCGGTCTCCCTGGGTTTAGGAAGCCAGGGGGTCAGTCCCTGATCCTTAGCCCACTCCTGACCTACCTCGTAGGAAGCCTTGGCGGTGTTTATGTTTTTCTCTATCAGCTCCAACTTCTTCTTGAACTTCCTCTCTATCGCCGAATCGAGGGAGGCGGTTCCACCGGAGGCGACGAACCTTTTAAGGAAGCGTGCCTTGATGCCCTCCTCCACAGCGTCCGTTCCTACTATCTGCGTGGCTCCAAAAAAGGCGCCCAGCATAGCCATGTTGGTGGCAAGCTCCGTTCCCGCTATCTCGAGGGCGAACTTGGTAGCTGGAAAGTTGAAGACCTTAACACCGAGGGAAGCGAGGTATTTGTGATCCTCCTCCGAGAGGAGATCCTCCTCGGAGTTAACGATGATGAGCCCGTTCCTCTTTATGCCCGAGTAAAAGGGCATGGTGTAGGATTTCCCCATTGTTACAACCTGGGCGTGGAAGACCATTATGACGTCCGGATAAACTACCTCTCCCCTGTCGTATATGGGTTCGATCCCGATCCTCACGTAGCTCTCCGCAGGAGCCATTCTCTTCTCCGCTCCGAAGAAGGGGTTCGACACAGCGTAGTAGCCTGCGTAGTCCGCCGCCGTCGCCATTATGTGGGCAGCTGTTACCGCTCCCTGACCGCCTATAGCGGGCATCCTGACGTTTATCCTTCTCCTTCTGGGCTGGCTCATATCAGACCCTCCTCTTTCTTCCTCTCTATTACCTCTCTGGCTTCATCGGAGATGTATTCGAAGAACCTGAACCTTTCCTTGTCTCTGGTTCTCATTTCCATGAGAGCGTCGTCTGAATTGAGCCCTATCTCGAGGATGCAGGGGGTGTAGAGGTGAACGTAGGTGGGTCCCACCTCCCGGGCTACGTATATCGCCTGCTTTATCACCTTCTCCACCTTCTTAGGGGAGGAAACCGTCAGACGCACGACGTAGTGGCAACCTGAGTCCACCGCCAGCTGCCACATGGGAACCTTGTCCCACTGCTTCCCCTTCGGAGCCATCTTGAAAACGTGTCCCTTAACGGTAAGACCGCTCTCCTGTCCCCCCGTGTTGGCGTAAACCTCGTTATCGAAGCAGATGGTGGTGATCTTCTCCTGGCGGAAGAAAGACTGAAGGGTGCACTCCAGTCCTATGTCGACCGTGGCTCCGTCCCCGGCGAGGACCACCACGTCCTTAACCTTATCGGGGAACCTCCACTCGAGAGCTCTCTTTATACCCGACGCCACGGCGTTCTGGTTTCCAAAGAGGGAGTGAACCGTATGAAGGGCTATGTGGGGGAAAACGAGGGAGGTACAGCCTGTGGAGTTCACTATTATCGTATCCTCGGGGTTGGGAAGCGAGGCAAGGATGTATCTGAAGGCAAGGGATTCGGGACAGCCGGCGCAGAGGGAGTGCTCCTCCACCAGCTCCTTGGCGTAAGGAAGATCCCATATACCCCTTTTGGGGTTGCCCCAGGTTGCCTTCTCCTCTAAATCTACTATCTCCTGAGGAACAAACTCCCTCAGCTCCTCGTTTATCTGAAAGATCTTAAAGGACATGCCTGACCTCCTTTCCTAAGGTTTTCAGAACCTCCTCGACTATCACCTCGGGAGGCATCGTCATACCGCCCGCGACCCTCGGTGAACCAACGATGGGAACGTCCACCTTCCCGTAGAGGGCGTTTTTCACCTCTCTCTCGAGCCAGCCCACCACGTTGAACTCGGGGATGAAGACTATCTTCGCCCCCTTCACAGCCTCCAGAATCTCCCGGGCGGGGAAAGGTCTCAGGGTTTTGAGTCTTACCACCCGTGCTTTTACGCCCTCGTCGTGTATCAGCATCTGGGCTGCCTCTTTCGCCTGGGCGGCAGCTGTTCCAGAAGCTATGAAGACCACGTCCCCCTCGGGGTCGCCGAACTCCTCCACAAGACCTTTCAGGTAGCGTCTTATGTAAGGTCTCGCCCTCTCTATGGCGGATCTTATCTCGAACTGCCAGCTCGCATGGGTTGCGTAGGAGGTGTAGTTGGATTTCATGACGAAGGGGTCTCTGAGAAATCTGCCCGGCGGCATCTCCATGTCTATGGGGGGCATGGGTGCCCTGTAGGGATCGTAGGGGGGCAGGGCGATATCGTCCGGCGGCAGAAGGACAGCCTCCCGGGTATGGGAGATAAAGAAACCGTCTATAACGTTGATAACGGGAACGTGAACGTCGGGCTGCTCGGCAACCACAAAACCGGCCAGTATCATGTCGAAAAGCTCCTGTGCCGTTTCGGCGTGCCAGACCATACATCCCGTATCGAGGAGGAAGGAAACCTCGAGGTTATCCGGCTGGATCGTCAGAGGGGAGTTTATACCCCTTGCCATGAGAACGAGCTGTATGGGCAGACGTGATCCGGACCACATGGGGAAGTTTTCCATAGCCCGGAGGGTTCCGGGTCCCGAGGTGGTGGTTATGGTTCGCGCCCCCGCCATAGAACAGCCGGCGAGCTCCGACATAACCCCGAACTCGGACTCACCCCTGAAGTAAACCCCCACGTAACCCTCCGCCCACAGCTCCCCTATAAGATGGGCAGCTTCAGACTGGGGCGTTATGGGATAGGAGACCGAGGCGTCCACGGAGGCTCTTTTGACAGCTTCCTTCACCACCTCCGAGCCCGTCATAAACTGCTTCTGACGGGGAGCCTCGAACAGCAGGTATTCGGGCGAAACGATCCTCTGCCCCGCTCTATTGAACTGAGCAACTTCCGTTTTCTGCATGGTTCACCTCCTTACTTCCCCAGCTTTCTCTTGACCTCTTCGGCGATGCGGATAAACTTCTCCATCTCCTCGACGTGCTGATCTCTCAGCGTAACCACAGCGTCCTCATGCCCCGCGTTCCCGCAGAGCGCTATGGTGAAGCAGTCAGTTTCAGCCCTGATTATCTTGAGGGCAACGTTGGCGTAGTGGCAGTGAACCCCCACGAATATGCAGGCTTTTATGTTGTTGTGCCAGATCGTCAGGTTGGGATGGTTGGGGTTGATCTCCCTCTCGGGATCTATCTTGGGATACTTGGGACGGTAGTCATACATGGGGATAATTCTGGCACCGAAGACGTCAGCCATCTTTCTTACGAGCCTGGCTTTCTCCTTGGCTTCCTCGTTCCACGCGTAGAGAACCTGAGGTCCCGGAAATATGGTGGGGTTTTCTCTGGTGAGCATAGCCTGCGCTGCCTCCCTCATGGCAACCTCTTCGTCGACTACCTCCGTATAGAGGAGTGCTTTTCCCGGAGGAGGCGTCAGGATGCCCTCGTAAACAGCGACGGGATAGGGCGAGTATCCAGAAGGTCCTAACTTCGCCATACCTTACCTCCAGAGGATTTTAAAAGTAACGCTATCTGACT
>DRNB01000237.1 GCA_011375045.1 Aquifex aeolicus | reverse complement strand
GGCGGTAGTTGTCGTTGCTGAGCATCAGAAAGATAGCCCACACGGTAAGACCCGAGGTCGAGGCGATCCTCTCCGTGAGCGAGAGGAAGGAGAGACGAACAGAAGCCTCGCCCTCCGGAAACTCGGACAGGATCAGAACCCGGGACGTGGTCCACAGGTGAGCGAGGGATAATCCGGCGAGGAAACCGACGGGGAGGATCAGTTTTGGGGGAACGACGGGAAGAAGGAGGAGAAAGAGAATCCAGAGGGCAAATCCGGCAGGAAAGGTCCGGCGGGGACCGAACAGGTCTGTAAGGTGTCCCCACAGAAAACCGCCTGCCACACCCCCCAGAGCGGAGAAGCCGATGACCCTGTAAATTTCAACAGCACTCAGGGCGTAAACCTCCCTCAGATATATACCCATCATAGCCGTCAGGGTGTTCGCCACCTCCGTGAGCGATAAAAGGGACAGAACAAGGAGAAGAAACCTCCTGTCTCTGAACATATCCCTCAGGCGCACCTCACTTCTCTGAGAGGGGTTCTTCAGGAAGAAAAGGGAGGGAAGCAGAAGCAGGAAAAACAGGAGGGCGACGACAGGGTAAACCTCCGCACCGTCCAGATGGCGGGCTAAGAAGATAAGGGACAGCGCCGACGCCACGTAACCCAGAGCGACCCCGATTCCGGAGGTTAAGCCACGCTTTTCGAAGCCCAAAAGCAGGGAGTTGTAGAAGACAAAGGACTGCTGATGGGAAACCGTCAGGAGCACGAACAGGAGGAGGGAAAGGACAGGGTTAGCGTAGGATAGCCACAGGGAGGCACACAGCAGGACAACGGCGAATCCAAAGAGGGTAAAAAACTGCTTTCTCAACCCCCTGCTGTCCGCTATCCTGCCCAGCTGAAGGGCGAGACCAAAGGAGAGGAGGAAGGAACCTCCGTATATCAGGCTATAGATCTTCGGATCCACGTACTCTGTGATGTAAAGGGGGAAGAAGGTAGAAAAGACAAGGGCGGACAGAATGGTCTCCCCGCTGTCGAAGAGGGCAAAGGAAAGGGTTTTCTTCACCTGCTCAGTATCTCTACCTCACAGAGGTCCGATTCCCCGTAAGGATCCCTCTTGCACTGCTCTAAAGGTATAACCTTCCAGAACCGCTGAAGGTATCTGTCGAACTTCTCAAGAATCTGGGCGGCTCTGGGGCTCCCCGTGTACCTGTGGTGGTTCTCTATCAGCTTCCTGAGCTCCGCAATCTCCTCCTCACCCACGAGCCTGCGGGCGTAAACGTAAGCGTAGTTCAGTTTGTGTCCGAGGGTTCCGTTCTCATCGAGGATGTAGGCGTATCCGCCCGTCATACCTCCCCCCACGTTGTAACCTACGTCTCCTAAGGAGACTATTACACCGCCGGTCATATACTCACAGCAGTGGTGTCCCGTTCCCTCCACCACAGCAACAGCTCCGCTGTTCCTTATACCGAATCTCTCTCCGGCTCTACCCGCCGCGTAGAGCTCTCCTCCTATCGCACCGTAAAGACAGGTGTTGCCCATAATTACGTTCTCGTGGGTTCGCTCCACACCCTCGGGTATCAGGATGATCTTTCCCCCCCACATACCCTTACCCACGTAGTCGTTGGCGTCCCCTAAGAGCCTGAGGGTTACACCCCTGTGGTTGAAGGCGCCGAAGCTCTGTCCTGCCGTGCCCCTGAAGGTTAGCCTCAGCGTATCCTCGGGCAGTCCTTCGTCCCTGTATTTCAGGGCGATGTAGTAGCTGACCTTTGTGGGAATGGTCCTGTGGATGTTTCTTATCTCGTATTCCTTCTCGAAGGGTTCCCCTCTCTCTATGTAGGGGAG
>DRNB01000236.1 GCA_011375045.1 Aquifex aeolicus | reverse complement strand
CTGATCGTGATACATGCACAGGAACACCTCATAGCGCTCCCTCTGAAGGAAGGCTGTATCCGGGGCGAGGGGACCCTCCACGGGGTAACCCTTTTCCCTGAACTCCTCTACTGCGGGCAGTATCTCCTCCACATCTTCCTTCCCCGTCTCACCCCACTCCCCGCTGTGGGGGTTCAGTCCCAGAACCCCTACGGAAGGCTCCTTTCCAAAGAGCTTTGGATACTCGTCCAGTATGAGAGCGAGCTTTTCCCTGATCCTGTCCTTCCTCACGAGGGGGGGAACCTCCGAAAGGGGCACGTGGGTGGAAAGCAGGACAAGCCTGAGCTTTTCTGAAAACATCATCATGGCAAAGCGCTTCGCTCCGGACGCCTGAGCGAGATACTCGGTCTGCCCCTCGCAGGACAGCCCTGCCCGTCTCGCCCAGAACTTGCTGAGGGGCATCGTGAGCAGACCCTTCAGATCGCCCCTTACCGCATCGACCGTCGCCCTTGCGAGGTAAGCCACCGCAACCTTGCCGGAGGTAAGGGAAGGCTCAGGGATAGCCACGTTGCTTATGTCCATATCGATCAGATAAAGGCCGGGGGCGTCGGCACAGGAGGGGGCGTCTATCCGACGGAACTTCAGGGGTTTACCCACCAGCCTGCAGGCTTCCGCAAGCGTCTTCTCCTCCCCGTAGATAACGTAGGCGGTGTCCTCCCTGAAGGCGTCGGCTATCCGAACGATAAGCTCCGGACCGACCCCCGCGGGGTCTCCTGTGGTGATACCTATCCTAAGCATGGAACTCCGCTCCGTAGCGATCCGTTTCCCACACGACGACCTTCTTAACGGTTCCGTATTTCTCCTTCACTCTGTCGAATATCCACCGGGCAAGATTCTCCGCACTGGGCGAGGGAAGTATCTCGTTCAGCAGGGTGTGGTCGGGCAGGATCTCCCTCAGAAAGGCGTCCACCTCGAGGAAATCGATCCCTATTCCCCCCTCGCCGAGCTCCTCCACCTCGAGATGCACTTCGACCTTCCAGTTGTGTCCGTGAAGAGGTTCCGGTGCCCCCCTGTAGGAGGTTATGTAGTGGGCTGCGCTGAACTCTCTCCTAACCCTGATTGTCCAAGCCATGCTTCCGTGCCTCCTTGAGGAGTGTTTTGGCTCTGTACATCCTGTCGTCGGCTACGCTGACGAGTCTCTCGAGGCTGTCTCCGTCGTTGGGATAGCAGGCGTAGCCCACGCTCAGGGTAACCTCCAGGTTCCCGTATCTCACCCTGAAGTTACTGCTCAACCTGTTGGCTACGTCCAGAACCTCCGCGCCCCTTTCCAAGGGTAGCACCACCAGAAACTCATCCCCTCCCCACCGGGCTATCAGATCGTAATCCCTCATGCTCTCCTTCAGCTCCCGGACCACCATCTTGAGAACCCTGTCCCCTATGCTGTGTCCGTATCTGTCGTTGACCAGTTTGAAGTCGTTGAGGTCCAGAAGGAGTATGCAGAAGCGCCCCTTGAGGCGCTTGGCTTTTCTTATCTCCTCCTGCACGTACTCCTCTATAAAGTTTCTGTTGTAAGCACCTGTGAGGGGATCGTAGAAGGCGCTGTGTTCAAGATCTCTGACGGACTTTATGTAGTCCGCTATCCGGAAGAGGGTGTAACCCATCAGCAGGACCGCGGAGGCTGTTGCCATGTAGGAGGCGGGTAGCAGGATCTCCTCCCTCACGATCAGATGCAGTTTCGAAAAGGCGAGGAGGAGGAAGCCGGATGCCATGAGGGCGAGTTCCCTGAGACCCCTCCTCAGGACCGAGAAGAGGACAGCTGCGAGGGCGAGGGCTGAGAGCAGGAGGCTTTCGTAGGCGGCGTACTCAAGGATCATCGATCCTCTCTCCCCTGAGAAGCCGGTGGGCGTAGCTGAGGCACGCGTGAACCGTGAGCAGGAGGGCGTGGTCGGATCCCTCGGGAAGATCCTCTACCACCTGAGGGTTTCCGCCCCTCTCCACCACCTTTATGTAGCTCAGAGCTCTCTCCGCGAGGTCCCTGTCGGGCATTCTGGCGATTATCGCTTCCCTCATCCATCGGGGGAGAGGCTCCCCTGTATCGCTCATTCAGTTACCTCCAGAAGATCGGAGACAAAGAGAGGTCTTACGCCAAACAGCAACCTCCCGAATCTGAATAT
>DRNB01000235.1 GCA_011375045.1 Aquifex aeolicus | reverse complement strand
GTCCCGGATCCATCATAGGCGAGATGGGTGTTTTCATGGGGGTGGAGCGAACCGCCACGGTGAGGGCGGTTTCGGATCTGAGGGTTATCAGCTTCGGCAGGGAGGAGTTTTTGGACGTCATAAGCGGTATCCCCGAACTCTCCTCTTACCTCATAGGTATCCTGACCAAGAGGCTTTACAACCTCAACAGGAGGCTCATAAACGCCATAAACTCCAAGCTCATGATTGTGATGGGTAACTACCTGATAGACAAGATGAGGGAAGGCGGTGCCGGAGCCTTCGAGACAGAGTTCACCGATACCCCAAAGCTCAGCTTCGATCTCTCGACAGCTGCCCTCGAAACGGGTCTCGATATAGAAAAGGTCGTTACCGCTCTCAACAACCTTGCGAAGGCGGGGGTGATCCAGGACTACAAGCTGATCGAGGAGGTAAAGGAAGGGGAGCAGGAGGAGAAGAGAACCGTTGCGGAGCTCAGCGCCGATCCCTCTCAGATAAGATCCTATCTGAAGACGATCTCCTATATATGAGAATCAGTCCTGCCACGAGGGAGGCCGCGCACAGGAGCGAAGCTGTCCCTATAACGAAGACGGTTCCGTCGAACCAGAACTTCATGGGGTATATTCTCAGAAGGGTGTCCGTGTAACGGAACCTCCAGGAGTCGGGCTCAAAGAAGAGGTTGTGAAAAACCTCGAAGGCGAGATCGTAGTCGATGAGAGCAAAGGCTCCGGCACCAGCTACGAGGGAAAGGGAGAAGAGGGAGGACAGAAGAAGAACCCACCCTGTAAAGATCCTGTCCCTCAGGAGGAGGTGAAGGAAAAGGTGAAGGAAAAGGAGCGCGTAGAGGAGGGGAAAGAAGACATCGAGAACCTTCTTGACGTCCTCCATGTGTCTTATCTCCTTTTCCCTGAAGGCTCTTCTTCCGTCGGGGAGCACCGCCTTTCTGAACTCCTCCATCCCCTCCTCCGACAGAACCGCCCTGAGACCGAGCAGAGCGAGACGCTTCCTGTAGTCATCCTCCAGACCGTAGGTATCCGGGGGGAAGTCTGCCCTGCTGTATTCCCACTCCACGAACCACTCGCTGAAGGCTATCCGCACGGGAACGCCCACAAAGAGGAGGGGAGCTGTAACAATCAGGATCAGTCCGGCAAGGATTCTATGAGGAACGCCCTTTTCTCCAAACATTCCACCAAGGTGGGTAGATCCTGCTTCCTGATAAAGTATATACGACCTCCCTTCGGATCACCTCTCTCCTTCAGGGGATCTATCCGCACGTAACCGACCTTCCCTGAGGCTACGTAGCCCGTCGTGTAATCAGGATCATCGCTCCAGCACAGCTCCGCAACAACCCCGCAGAGGATATTCTTGGTTGCCAGGGCAAGGGCGTCGACGGTTCTGCTGGTCATCCCCCTTTCCCTGAGCGTTCTTTCGATAGCTCTCCTGTTTTTCCAGTCCACCCTTACCGTTCTGACACCCCTCTGAGGGTCTTCCTCGAGGCGCCCGGCGGTTTCCACATCCATCAGAACGGCACCCCTCATGACGCTACCCCCCGGACCCGCCCCCTCCGCAAGGAGCCGGAGCCCCCTCTCCGCTGTCCGGGGCGGTACGCCCGAATCTGTAAGGAGCTTCAGGGCAAACCCTCTGGCGTCCGCAACGCTCTCGAAGGTGCGGGAGCTGATCGGAAGGGAGGTCTCTATCAGGGAAACCTCCTCCACCTTTTCGACGGTCAGCACCATTTGGTCGAAGCTGGTGGGTCTCCTCAGAAGCTCCAGAACAGTCTCCTGAAGCAGAGGCTCCCCGACGAGTCTCTCCGCTCCGGAAACGTGCTTTCCCCCAAGACTTGCCCTCATCCGGACGCTGAGGAGAGGCATCTCCTTATATTATCCGCGTTGACGGGCTTTATTACCCCCTTTTCTGTGATCAGGGCTGTGATGTTGTCGGCTGGGGTAACATCGAAGGCTAAGTGGTGAGCGGGGGAACCCTCCGGCGCGATTCTGGATCCGGCGCACTCCTTGAGTTCCTCCTCCGGACGAACCTCCAAGGGTATCTCCTCCCCCTTCTCCACGGAGAGATCGAAGGTCGAAGAGGGAGCAACCACGTAAAAGGGGATTCCGTGTTCCTTCGCAAGGACGGAGAGGGTGTAGGTTCCAATCTTGTTGGCGACGTCTCCGCGGGCTGTGATCCTGTCCGCCCCCACGAGGATAAGATCGACAAACCCCTGCTTCATGAGAAAGCCCGCTGTGGAATCCGTGATGATCCTGTGGGGGATGTTCTCCTTAAGCAGCTCCCAGGCGGTCAGCCGGGATCCCTGAAGGTAGGGTCTCGTTTCATCCACCCAGACCTCTACTTCCTTTCCCTGTCGGTGGGCGGATCTGATAACCCCTAAGGCGGTTCCCCATCCAGCGGTGGCGAGGGCACCCGTATTGCAGTGGGTCAGTATCCTTGCCCTGTCCGGAACAAGGGTGCTCCCGAGATCCCCCATCCTTCTGTTTGCCCTGTAATCCTCCTCCTCCAAGATCCGCGCCTCCTCCTCCACGTCCCCTCCCCTGCGCAGGGTGTCTATCATCCTGTTCAGCGCCCAGAAGAGATTGTAGGCTGTTGGTCTGGTATCTGCGAGGATCTTTCTCACCT
>DRNB01000234.1 GCA_011375045.1 Aquifex aeolicus | reverse complement strand
GATTGAAGAATTAGAGAAAAACTTGAAGAAATAAGGCTTAAAATAAGAAAAAAAGAAGGCACGGTTATTGATAAGGAAAGGCAGACACTGGCAAGGCTTTTTATAAAATAGGTAAAAATCTTCAATGATGGGGTAGATATTGAATTTCTTGAATTTCCAGAACTTGTCCATCAAGACCCTGTCCAGATTTTGAAAGAGCCGTCAATTAGGGGAGCCATTCTGATGGCTATCCCGAACACTCAAGGGGAAGTAAGTAGCCTGCGGAGAACAAACTCTCCTATGGGGTTCCTGAACTCCTCCTCACCTAAGTGATAGGCTGTCCACAGATGCAGACAGCGCACCTTGAAGGGTCTGCTCCTGAACTTCCTTATGCCTCCTATTCCCACCTCTGGATTCAGAAGAACCTCCCTGCAGACCTTATCCCACCTTCCGCTTCCCCTGTAAACCTCGGGAAAGCGCTCCCTCAGGATCTCCTCCCTCCTCCTTACCTCCCTTTCGTGAAGCTCTGTAAAGAACCGGAACAGCTCCTCCTCCGCCGTTATCCTCTCTGAGAACCTCCTTATCCACCCCTCAGCCTCCAGCTTGGAGATCTCCCCCCTGACCTTTCTGTCGAGGATCCAGAATCTTGTGGGTTCCGGCCTGTAGATACCTTTTTCGAAGATCACCAGGGGGGTTTCCACCACCTCTATCATCGGGGCAGGGGGATCAGCTTTCTGGCGAGCGCCGTCAGGGCTCTCTGCCTCTCCTCACCCTTCGGCATCCTTTCCCTCTCCTCCCTGAGCTTCTGGATCACCTCCTCGATGTTTTCGGGAAGGCACGCCTCGATAAGCTCCCTGATCCTCCGGGAGAGGGCGGGCACCCTTGCGGAGGAGCTCACGCCGATCACGAGATCCCCCCTGACCACGAGGGCGGGAAATATGAAGTTGCAGTACTCGGGGGAGTCCACAGCGTTGCAGAGGATACCTTTTCTAATACACATTTCGAAGATACGCCGCTGGAGGTCCAGATCATCGACCGCCACGATCACCATATCCTTTCCCTTCAGGTCCCCCCTGAGGAAGCTCCTCCTCTTCAGCTTCACACCCTCCCGCCTCGCGAGCCTTTCCAGCTCGGGAACCAGTTTGGGAGCCACCAAAGTTATGTTTCTGGTGAACTTCAGAAGGCTTCTGACCTTTCTCAGGGCTACCCTTCCGCCCCCCACCACGAGCACCTCCCTGTCGCTGAGGTCCACGTAAACGGGAAACAGGGGCATCACAGTCCCTCCTTCCAGAGACCCTTGCCCTCCTCACGGGCTTTTCTCTGAAGCTCCACAAAACGCTCCGCGTATCTGACGTTCGGCGGAATCGTATAGACCGTGGCGTAACCCTCCGCGAGAAGAACCTCGTTCAGCATCCTTCCATCAGGAAGGTAAACGTAGGCGAGAAGCCTTCCGTATCTGTCGTGGAGCTGAACGTCCGTTTCCAGATAGACCGTGGTTCCGGGGGGAATGAGCTTTCTGGTGAAGGCGCTCGCCTTCTTCCCGAGGCGAACGATCTCTTCGACAGATCTTCCGCTCCGCTCCGCGTCCCTGTAAGCCTTTCTGTTTCTCCTGCTTTCGGGGGTGTCTATGCCTATGAGGCGAACCTTGACCTCCTCACCGTTCTCGAACCTGCACCTGAAGGTGTCCCCGTCGTAAACCCTGACCACGGTGCAGGGGGTTCTCTCCCCCGTATCCTGCGCTCCGGCGGCACCCATCCTCCTGAACTGCTCGCCCGCAAGTTCGTAAAAGACGTAGAGGACGAGGAGAACAAGGAGGTAGGAAAAGCCCTTCCATCCCCTGGAGATCCTGACAGCATCCATCGCAACTATTTTAACGTCGGACGGTCTGCGAAAAGATCCCTGTGGTCTGCTAAACTTTACAGGTGGGGAATCCGGTGGTCATCTTTGGACTTTCAGGTTCGGGAAAGTCCTTCCTGTCCCAGATGCTGGCGGAGGAGATGGGTTTCATCTGGCTCAGGAGCGATGTGATCAGAAAAAGGCTCGCGGGCATGGAGCCTCAGCAGTCGGCGAGGGCACCCTTCGGTAAAGGCATATACGGAGAGGAGATGACCCGCAGGGTTTACGAAGAGATGATAGAGATGGCAAAGAGGCACGTCCGCGAGGGCAAAAGG
>DRNB01000233.1 GCA_011375045.1 Aquifex aeolicus | reverse complement strand
GAGCGGGGGGATCTCCATCGACGGATCCGAAGTTTCCCTGACCCATTATCAGGGGGTATCTCATGGAGAAATCCTGAGCCATGCGGACGAGAGCGTCGTAAACCGCCTGATCACCGTGGGGATGGTATTTACCGAGAACTTCCCCCACTACCCTGGCGCTCTTCTTGAAGGGCTTGTCGGGGGTCAGGTTCATCTCATACATCGCATAGAGGATTCTCCTCTGAACGGGCTTGAGTCCGTCCCTGACGTCGGGGATCGCCCTCCCGACGATGACGGACATAGCGTAGTCTATGTAGGACTGTTTGACCTCTTCCTCTACGGGAATCTCGACGATTTCCATGGATACTTCATTATACCACAGCGCACACCACCCTCTCCTCCCTCAACACCCTGAAGCTCCCCACGCCGAGGAAGCGTTCACACACCCACAGATTCGTCTCGAGGTGCCCGGTGAATCGCGGAACCCTTATACAGCCCCCTGTCAGGGCGAGCCAAGGGATCAGATGGTCCGCAAGATGTCTGTCCACCGTGGCACCGGTGATCCAGTCCTCCCACAGCTTTAAAGCTCCTTCCCTCCCGACCTCCTCCGCAGGCTTACCCTTCCTTCCCAGGCTATCCGCCCCCAGGATGTTGCCCTCGCTGTCCTCCACCCAGAGGGTAACGCTCGTTCCGATGGAATCCGCTTCTACATACTGACGGTATACCTGCACAGGAAAAAGCTTCCCCTGAAGAAACTCCAGAGCGCCCTGAACCTGTCTCTCTACAACACGCCTCTCCCTTAGAAGCTCGTGGGCAACGGAGAGGAGGTGGACCCTCTGCACCCTGCCCTGCTTTTCCCTGAAGGGAGACAGCCTCTCCCTTACAGCCGCTTTCAGATTCAGGGGGTCGAGATCCCCCGAAACCGTGAGCTTTACCCTCCCCCCTCCGGCGGGGAGGTATCCCCTCTTCAGCACATCGAGGCGGACTGTTTCCCTCAGAGGTCTTACAAGGGGAAGGTAAACGAACCGGAGCCAGTCGATAGTTGGACTCATGGGGACCTCGGTTCCTCCTGTAACCTCCACCTCTGTAGAGCCCGGAGTAAGGAGCACGACGGGAAGAACGGTCTGAAGGAAGAGACTGATGGAGGCGGGGGTTCCGAAGTTCACGGTGTAGCGACCGGCTCTTGGTCTGCCGGGGGTGTAGCTGAGTTCGAGGGAGCCAACCCGATCCCCTTCGACCTTAGCTTCGCACATCCTCTTCAGGAAACGGACTATGTGAAGGTGCTGTCTCTTCAGCCCCGGCTTCCTCCGTCCGAGCCTTATCTTCCTTATTCTGACGGGTACCCCGAGAACTGTGCTCAGAAACAGAGCGGTTCTGACAATCTGACCTCCTCCCTCTCCGTAGGAGCCGTCTATATCCAGAAAGGGCATTAGATTATATTTACATGCTTCTCGGTATTCTGCGCCTGTATGTGTTCTTCCCCACCCTCGTGGGCTTGGGAGCCGGACTGCTTGTGCTCCTCTTCATAACCACCCTCAACGCTGTAAGCGATCTGGTGCTCGGTCGCCTTCTGGGTATCAAGATACCCCAGCCCCCCGGTCTCAACGGAGGAGGGGAGGCTACGCTTTCCCTGCCGGAGCTCGCTTACCTGCTTCCCCTCGTGATGGCAGGGGGCGCACTTCTCTCAGAGATTCTGGTTCAACTCGTCGCTCCTGAAGCCCACGGTATGAGCGGGGATGCTGTAGTCCAGGCTTACCATCGGAGGAAACGGCTGTCGCTGAAAACGTCCCTTGTCAAGCTGATAGCCTCGGCGGTGGTTATAGGAACGGGAGGACCCGTGGGCAGGCTTTCCCCTTCCGCTCTGATAGGGGCGGGCATCGCGGACTCCCTTTCGAAGATCTTCAGGCTCTCAGCCACGGAGAGGAGGATACTTATAGCTGTGGGTTTTGGTGCCGGCCTGTCCGCGGTTCTGAAAGCACCCCTCGCCGGCGCCATAATGAGCAGCGAGGTTTTCTTCAGACGGGACTTCGAAGCCCAGGCTCTCCTTCCCAGCTTCATAGCGTCGGTTGTTTCCTACAGCGTGTTCGGGACAGTTTTTGGTTTCGAGCCCCTTTTCCACGTTTCGGTTACTCCTTTTTCGGAGAGAGGTTTCAGCGATATACCCCTCTTCGTGGGACTCGCCCTCGTGTGCACCCTTGTGGTCAAGCTCTTCATCCGCTTCTTTCTGTTCACCAGGAAAAGGATGGAGCGGCTCTTCCCCTCTCCCTACCTCAGGGTTTTCATAGGGGGGCTCTCGGCAGGTGGAGTATGTTACCTCTTCCCCGTAGCCACGGGGGGAGGTCTTGGGTGGGTGCAGACTGTTCTGGACGGAAAGCACGACGACTACTCCCTGCTCGTGGGTGGTTTCCTCGGGGTGCTCCTTGGCATGTCCCTTCTCCTCGGATCGGGTGCTTCCGGAGGTATCTTTGGTCCCTCCCTCGTGATGGGGGGTTTTCTGGGAGCTCTGTACGGAACCGCTCTCGAAAAACTCCTGGGGCTGGACAACCTCGATATCCCCTCCCTCGTTGTGGTGGGTATGGTTTCCTTCCTTGCAGGTGTGGCGAACGCACCCCTCGCCAACATAATTCTGGTCTCTGAGGTAACGGGCGGTTACGAACTGCTGGTCCCTTCGATGATAAGTGTGTTCATAACCTACCTTTTAACCTCCCGGGAAACGGTTTACCCCAGCCAGCTGGACACGCGCTTTGACTCTCCTGCCTACCGCAGCGATCTTGGTATGTTTGTTCTCGAAAGGCTGAAGGTCAGAGATTACATGTCCACACCCCTGACGGTTGCTCCCGAAGACAGCGTCAGATACGCCCATTCGCTCTTAGAGAAGAACCTCATAGGAGGACTGCCGGTTGTTGTGGGTGATTACTTAGTGGGCATAGTAACGCGTAGCGACGTTCTGAAGGTGAGCGAGGAAGAGAGGGAAAGGAAAAGGGTAGGGGAGGTTATGTCGAAGGATCTCGAGGTCGTTACCCCTGACGAAACCCTGTCGGAAGCGCTCAAGCTGATGGTAGGAAGGGGTGTGGGTAGACTGCCCGTTGTCGAGCGAAAGGGGAGCAGAAAGCTGGTGGGCATCATAGCCAGGGCGGACATAGGGAGGGCTATCAGGGAAAATCTACCCTGATGCAGGTTCACGGACTTTCGAGGGAAAGGAGGCGAGCGTAAGCTACCCTGCCGAAGTAAGAGTCTCTGTAGGAAGCGGAAAGCTTACCGTAGAGCTCACGGGCGGTCTCGGATTCGCCCAGAGACTCGTAAATGACAGCTTTGAGGAGGAGGGCTGAAGGATAGTTGAAATCCTCTCTGGTTATACCCTCCAGTTTCTCAAGGGCTTCCCTGTGTTTCCCGTCCCTATACAGCTCGTAGGCTGTTCTCTCCAGAAAAAACTTTCTCAGCTCAGGGTCTTTTACACGCTCCACTATTTCCCGGAAGTTTTCCCCCGTAAGAATGAGAAAGTAAAGCATATAGGGAGAGTCCTTTATCTTTTCAGCCGCTTCCTGTCGGGAGAGGACTCCCTTTTCGTAAAGGTAAACTGTACGCGCTACCTCATCGAGTTTGTGTTCCTGATACTTTCTCCAGTAGTTGAAGCCTCCCACAGCGGAGGCTATAAGAAGCGCAAAGGCGATGACGATGAGCAGATCCCTGCTGAAGATCATACCGTCATGATCTCCTCTTCTTTGGCGGCGAGGAGTTTGTTCACCTCCTCCACGTAGCGATCCGTTATCTTCTGCAGTCTTTCGAGCGCCCTCTTCTTCTCATCCTCCGAAACCCCTTCGAGATCCTCTATCATCTCCTTCGCATCCCTTCTTATGTTTCTCACCGCTATGCGGGCTTCCTCCGCAAGCTTGTGAACCATCCTCACCAGCTCCCTTCTCCGCTCCTCCGTGAGGGGAGGCAGGTTTATCCTCACCGTGTTTCCCTGCGTGTTCGGGTTCAGATTCAGCTCCTCCCTTATGACCTTCTCCACGCCGGGCACGGCGTTGGCGTCCCACAGCTGAATCATTATCTGGGTGGGTTCGGGAACAGAGATCGTTCCCAGCTGTTTGAGAGGAACCCGGGAGCCGTAGTAATCCACCTTCAGCTCCTCCACGAGAGCGGTCGAAGCTCTGCCTGTTCTTATCCCCGCTATCTCTCCCCTGAAGTGCTCCACACTCTTTTTCATATCCCTCTCAGCTTCCCTGAGGATGTCCTCTATCTCCTGTATCATACCGATGATTATTATAAACCGAAGGATAGAGGGATTTAACTAAACCTACACCCTAAGTTCCCTTCCGTAAGGGAAGGGATACAGGACGACGCCGTTGACAGGGGATAGGTTCTACCATAGATTACCGCTATGGAATACCAGTTAGACAAAGGTTGTCATGTTGAAGAAGTGGCTAAACACTTCAAAGTCAGAAAGCAGGAAACGGACAAAGACCACATACTCTTTTCAGAAAGACCAACCCTCACGCTTTCTAAATTCGTGAATTCACTCAAATCGGTTACGTCAAGAAAGCTCAGAAAAGAATTTCCCGATGTAATGAAGAGGGAACTTTGGGGTGGTAAAAAGCGCTATGTCCAGAGCCAGGGAAGAGACTAAGTTCTTATTGGCTTACAAGTTCAGAGCTTATCCATCGGCTCTGCTGGAATACAGAATGGAAAACTGGCTCTACATTCTCTGCAACCTCTACAACTATGCCCTTGATGAAAGAAAAAGAGCATGGAAAGAAGGCAGGACGATTACATACTCAGACCAGCAAAATGCTCTTCCCAAGCTCAAAGAAAAAGACCCAGTACTGAAGCTTGTTCACTCTCAGGTTCTTCAGGACTGCCTCAGAAGAGTAGATAACGCATTCCAGAAGTTCTTCAAAAAAGAAGCCAAGTATCCCAAGAAAAAGAAACTTTCTAAATACAACTCCTTCACCTTCCCGCAGGTGTGGATGAAGCAGAAAGACAGGCCCGTGGAGGTTATTAGACTTGAGAAAAAGAACAGCAGGTTCGCATACCTTCACCTTCCCAAACTCGGGGGACTCAAGATAAGACTACACAGACAGATAGACTGGACAAGAGCAAAGACAGTTACCATCAAGAGAGAACCTTCAGGCAAGTGGTATGTGTGCATAACCGTAGAGGCAGAGCTTGATGAGATACTGAGGGAAGTTCAGGGGAAAGCGGTAGGGATAGACCTCGGAGTAAAGAGCCTTGCCACCACTTCAGAGGGAGATTTCGTAGAGCATCCAAAATTCCTGAGTAGACTTGAGAAAAGACTCAAGAGAGAACAGAAGAAGCTCTCAAGGAAGGAAAAGTTTTCTGTGAATTGGGAGAAGCAGAGGAAAAGAGTGGCAAGGGTTCACGAGAAGGTAAGGAATGCGAGGAGAGACTTCTTACACAAGCTCTCAAGACACCTTGTAAACAATTACGACTACATAAGCTTTGAGAACTTGAACGTAAGAGGGCTTGTTCAGAATAGCAGTTTAGCGAAGCTGATACTTGATGCTGGGTGGGGGACACTTATCACCTTTGCTACCTACAAGGCTGTAATGGCAGGGGCAAGGGTGGTGAAGGTTAACCCATCCTACACCACACAGGACTGCTCTGTATGTGGATTTAGAGTTCCAAAGACTTTAGCTGAAAGGTTACACGAATGCCCTGAATGTGGGGCAGTAATGGACAGGGATTACAATGCAAGTGTGAACATACTGCAAAAAGGTCTCACCCGCCTCAAGGGTGGTAGGGTCGGAGCGACCCGAACTAACGCCTGTGGAGAGGGCAAAAAGCCCTCGTTGAAGCAGGAATCCCAAGCGGGTCTTCTGGGTGGGAGTAATCTCTACCGGAAGCTCCTTCCGTAAGGGAGGAGAGGTTCACGGGATCAGCCGGTAAGTTCTTACAATGGAGGATTGATATACTATTAATCCCATGCAGGAAAGGATCAGGGTAGACAGGGAGCTGGACATAAGGGGAGAGGTCTGCCCCTTCACCTTCGTGAAGAGCAAGCTTGCCCTCGAAAACATGAAGGTGGGTGAGGTTCTGAGGGTGCTCATAGACTACGAACCCTCTGCTAAAAACGTGCCCAGAAGCATGGAGGACGAAGGGCAGGAGGTAGTGGCGGTCAACAGGATAGGGGATAATCTCTGGGAGATTATAATAAGGAAGAGGAAATGAGGATCCTGTTTGTGATCACAAGCATTCCCTTTGCGAAGGATTACGGCACCGTAACGAACCTCCTCAAGCGCCTCTCGGGAAGAGGGCACAGGGTTTCGATTTTTCTCACGGGAAACGGCGTTTACTACCTCATACGACCTGATGCCGCTGCTCTGAAGGATTACACAGAAAAGATCTACTACTGCTCACACGCCGCCCATCAGAGGGGTGTGGAGGGGCATGTCTCCTGGGCTGAGAGCAGCTCTACCTACAACCTCTCGAAGATGATGGAGGACTTCGACAGGGTTATAGTTTTTAACTGAGGTTGTAATATGAGGATAGCCTTCGTTCTCAAGGGAGACCCCTTTTCCTGGAAGGCACACGAAGCCTTCAGGCTCGCTACCGCCATGGGGATGAATCACGAAGTTCTCTTTATCTTCATAAGGGACGGTGTATACACCCTTACAGGGTGGGCTCCGGAGGACCTCGGTGTGGAGAGCTTTGCAAAGTTTTACGAAACCCTCGAGTTTGTCGACATAAAGCTTGTGGTGGAGGATGCGTCCATGCAGGAGAGGGGGCTCAAGTGCTCCGACTTTGTTGTGGAGGTGGACGTGAGATCCGCTGAGGAGATAAGCGAGATGATAAGTTCTTCGGAGGCGGTTTTCGTATGGTGAACACCCTCTGGCTGGTGCGGAAGCTGGGAGACTTTTCCTCAGAGCTTCTGTCCGATGGAGATATAGTGATCCTCATTCAGGACGGGGTTCTCAGATGGCCCACCCGCAAGGGCTGGTTCGTGTGCAGGGAGGATGCCCAGAGCAGGGGGCTTAAGGTCCCTGAAAACGTCATGAAGAGCTACGATGAGATAGCTGAGCTGATAGAACAGGCAAAGCGGGTGGTGGTCTGGTGAGGTGGGAGATATCCAAGAGCTTTCGGTTCGAGGCGGGGCACAGGGTCTGGAAGCAGAACCTCTCCAGCGGCAGGGGAGCACACTTTGCCTCCGGTAGCGTTCCCCAGAATAAGTGTGTGAACCTGCACGGACACAGTTACCTGCTGGAGGTGGTGGTTGGATCCGATAGCCTCAGCGATCAGGATATGGTTATGGACTTCTACCATATAAAGAGCGCTCTAAGGGATCTGATAGAGGAGATAGACCACAGCTTTATAATCGACGAAAGCGATCCCCTCTTCCCCCACCTGAGGGAGCTTTCTGAAAGGTTCGGGAACCTGAAGCTCTTTCCGGTAAAGTTCTGTCCGACGGCGGAGGCGCTCGCCAGGTTCTTTTACGATTTTCTGACGGAGAAGCTGAAGGAGGCGAACCTTCT
>DRNB01000232.1 GCA_011375045.1 Aquifex aeolicus | reverse complement strand
TATACACTCCAGAACCTCCGCCTCCTCGGGCGTCAGATCCTTGGGCAGCATGTCGGGTCTCTTCCTGAGGGTGTTCTCTATGCGGTGCCAGAGCCTCCACAGCTCCAGAAGTCTGTGGTTGCCTGAGAGTAGAACCTCGGGGACCTTAATACCCCTGTACTCCCTCGGTCTTGTATAGACAGGGTAGCCGAGCCATCTGCCTCTGTAAGAGTCCTGAGCGAGGCTCTCGGGCTCGCTGAGCACACCCGGCAGAAGCCTGCTGACACCGTCTATAAGAACAAGGGCGGTGAGCTCCCCTCCCGACAGCACGAAGTCCCCCAGAGACACCTCCTCGTCCACCAGCGCCTTGACCCTCTCGTCTATACCCTCGTAGCGTCCGCAGATGACCATCACCTTTTCCCTTTCCTTCAGCTCCTCTAAGAGCCTCTGGTCTATCCTCCTACCCCAGGGTTCGGTGATCAGGACGTAGGGTTTTCCGTACTCCCTGACGACGCTGTCGTAGGCTTCGAAAACGGGCTCGGGTTTGATGACCATTCCCGGAAAACCTCCGTAGGGGACGTCGTCCACCTGTCCTCTGGGGGCGAACCTCCTCAGATCGATGGGGTGAACCGCGACCTTACCCTTCCTTATCGCCTGCTGAACTATCCCGTAACTGCAGTAGCACTCGATCACCCCCGGAAATATGGTCAGGATGAAGAAGTGGATCATTCCCCTCCGAGGAAGTTTCTCACCAGCTCCTCAGCTCTCCTCTGACTGAACCTGTAGTAGGTTTCTATGGTTGTCTTTATGTTCGAATGGCCGGCGAACTCCTTGACCACCTCGACCGGGAAACCGCTGTTGACCAGGTTCGTTATGTAGGTGTGTCTGAAGCTGTGAACGCTGAAGGGTATGCCGAGCCTCTTCGAAAGCCTGTCGGTATAGACCTGAAGAACCCCCCGCTTTACGGAGAAGTTCTCCTCGTAGTTCTCTATCCACCTCAGGAGCTTTCCCGTTACCCTGTAGGTTTCGTCCCTGCTGGGGGCGAGCACGGGGGTAAGTCTTCCCCTGCTCCTCTTGGTCATGTGGGGGTCGAGCTTTATCCACAGGATCCCGCTCTTGTCCAGATAGAAGCTCTTTCTACCGAGGTTTTCGAACTCTCCGAGTCTTATGCCGCTGTAAAGGAAGAGGGAGTATATGCGCTCGTATTTCTTTCCCCTGACGGCGTTGAAGATCCTGTCCACCTCCTCCCGGGTGAGCGCCTTGGGAAAGCGGGGGTTCTTCTTGGTGTTCAGTTCCTCCCGGATCTCCTCGATAGCCTGTTCTATGTCTGTGTACCTCTCCCTGTCTATGTAATCCCTTCTGACCAGAAACCTGAAAAAGTGCTTGAGGGCGGACAGGTTTGCGAGCAGGGAGGAGGGACCCAGCGTGGAGCTGTCCACGTACTTGAAGATCTGGGAGGAGGAGAGCTTGAGGAGGGACTCCTCGTCGTGAACCTCCACCGCCCGGAGGAAGCTGACCACGTGTCTGACGTAGGTGCTCGTGGTTCTCTGGCTCTTTGTTCTCGCAAGGTTCCTCTTCCAGAGATCGAGAACCTCCATAGATTTCCATAATAATAGATGGATGAAGGTTGTTGCAATTGTGGGTTACCACAACTCCGGAAAAACCACGCTCGCAGAGCGTCTTGTGAAAGCTCTGAAGGAAAAAGGTTACAGGGTAGGCTACGTAAAACACGATCCCAAGGGGCACGGTGTAACCGACCGGGAGGGATCGGACACCTGGAGGATCCATAGCCTCGGGGTGAAGACGGCTCTTCTGGCGCCGGGGAGGCTTACCCTCTGGGAGCGCAGGGAGGACGACCCCTTCTCCCTTATCAGGGAGCACTTTGGGGACTGCGACGTGGTTCTGCTCGAGGGCTACAAGGGTCTGAGGGAGGTTCCCAAGATCGTGGTGGGGGACCTGAGGGTGGAGAACGAGATCCTCAGGGTTGCTGGGACCGAAGAGGTCGATCATATTATAGAGGTGATCGAAAAAATGGAGGAGAACCTGTTATGAGGTGTCTGGAGCACAGGGAGCTGTGTCCCTTCTGCCACAGGATAGCTCTGAGGGTCTGTGAGTATTCGGATCCCTACCCGCGGGTGGAAACGCACTGCGAGTGCTGTGGTTACAGATCCTACGACATCCCCATGAAGCTGGACAGGGAAACCTTCTTCAGGATACTGGACAAGCTCTCCCGCAAGGAGATAGGGAGGATATGTATAGACGACAGGTGCGGATCCCGGGACATAATAAAGCTCCTTCAGGAGGGGAGATACGTCGAGTACCGCTGCTTGGAGTGCGGGGCGGAGTGGAACAGCGATGAGGTTCTGAAGGCTATAAAGAGAGCCAAGTCGGTGCAACCTTACATAGCCAACGGAACGAACCTGCTCGAGGTGCTCAAGGCGGAGGAGGGGGAGTGTCCCCTGTGCGGGTGGGACGTGGGACACCTTTACGAGGGCTACGTGGTGGAGATCATGTGTCCTGTTTGCGGATACCACAACGAGTTCAGGGAGGAGCTACCCGAGAAAGAGCCGCCACCTGAGGTCTGCGCACGCTTCGAAAGACCCGAGGAGACGGGGTGAGCGCTCCCCTCAGAAGGTTTATCCTCTGGAGAAAGCGCTTCCTCAGGGACTGGGATCCCTCTGACACCGACGTTCACCTCCTGAAGGATCTGAGGAGGATCCTCGGTGAGGAACCGGAGGAGCGCCTTCTGATGGCGGTCAGCGCTCTTCGAGCGGGCGGAGGGGCGTGGAGGCTAAAGGACCCTGAGGTGAGGTTCTGGGCTGTTCGGGGCGCGGTGGAAACCTACAGAGCCTTCAACGGTTTTCCCCACCTGTCCGGGGAGGAACTTGCCTTTGTCTTTTACGGACTGGGGAAGCTGTTTGTGCCTCTTCTCATGCACGAGAGGGGGGTGAGATCCGAGAGCTTTAAAAGCATGTTCCCCACAGAGAGGGAGGACGCGGTTCTCGAAGAGCTCGATACCCTGTGGGAAACACAGCTTCCCCTGATTCTGAGAGCGCTTCAGCTCTTGGGGTTGAAGTCTATGAGGAAGTAAGCACCCTCCCGGGAGGGGAAGGCGGAGATCTTCCAGCCGTGATCCTCCACTATCTTTTTAACGATAGCCATACCGATACCCATACCTTTGGGGTTGCTCGTGTAGTAGGGTATAAAGACGTTCTGAAGGTCCTCCTCCCTTATACCCCTGCCGTTGTCCCTGTAGGCGAGCCGGTCTCCGTCAACCCGAAGGGTTATCTTGGTCGCTCCCCACTCTATGCTGTTGTTGATGAGGTTGTAGAACATCTCCTTCAGGAGGGAGAGGTCCCCCTCCACGGTCCTGTCCCCCTCCAGGGTTATCTCCACCCCCGCGGAGGAGTAGAGCTTTCTGAGATCCCTCACGAGATCCGAGAGTCTGAACCTTTCGAGTCTGAGGGAGCGGGACGGCGTCAGGTGTCTGAACTGGTTTATAAGATCGCTGATTCTCTCTATCTCCTTCAGGATCAGGTT